>JALZFU010000151.1 GCA_030861385.1 Actinomycetota bacterium | reverse complement strand
GGCACGCGCCGCCCGACCCAGTTTCCGACGCCGACGAAGTGGCGGCTGTCGCGCTGCGCCAGGTGCTCGACCGCCTCGTACGCCGGCACGCCGAGGTTGACCGTCTCCGCGCTTCGCTGCGCGAGTCGTCGCAGGGCCTCGTCGGCGAGATCGACGAGCGTCGCGTCAGCCCGGTGGGCGAAGCGGAGGAGGACGGGGCCGGGGCGCAGGCGGCCGCGCTGAGCGTCACGCTCGAGGAGCCCCTGCCGCTCGAGCGCGCCGACGAGGCGCGAGGTCGTGCTCTTCGGGAGCCCGCTCGTCGCGGCGAGCTCGCCGATCCCGACTGGACCGCCGCTCTCGACGACGCGGACGAGGAGGTCCGCGGCGCGCTCGATCGCCTGAGTTCCGGCTTCTCCCACGATGTGGAACTATAGTTCCACGATTGCGTCGCGGCAAACTCGTCGGGGAGGGCTAGGCGTCGACTGATTCCGCGAGGAGGGTTGCGACGTCCGCCACTCGCAGCTCCTTCCCGCTCGAGCGGACGCCGTCGTCGAGCATGACCGTGCAGAAGGGGCACGCCACCGCGAGCGTGTCGGCGCCGGTCTCCGCCGCTTCCCGCACACGCTCCTCGTTGATCGGCTTCCCGCGCTCTTCCATCCACATGTGCGCACCCCCCGCCCCGCAGCAGAACGTCCGCTCCATCCGCCGCTCCATCTCGACCGGCTGACCTACGGCGGCGACGAGCTCACGCGGCTCGAGCTTCACGTCGTTGTGGCGCGACAGGTAGCACGAGTCGTGGTACGTGATCGTCCTACCGTCGCCGTGCGGGGCGATTCGTCCCTCTCGCATGAGTTGCGCCAGCAGCTCGGAATGGTGGACCGTCTCGTAGCGCCCGCCGAAGTCGGGGTACTCGTTCGCGAGCGTGTTGAAGCAATGCGGGCAGCTCGTCACCACCTTCGTGACCCCGGCCTCGTTCAGCGTCGCGACGTTCTGCTCGGCGAACGCCTGGAAAACGTACTCGTTCCCCATTCGACGAGCGGGATCGCCGGTGCAAGCCTCGCGCGGGCCGAGAATCGCGAAGTCGACGCCGGCAGCCTTGAGCAGCCGCGCCGTCGCCTGCGCCGAGACCTTCGCCCGCTCGTCGAAAGACGCCGCGCACCCGACCCAGTAGAGGACCTCGGGCGCCCGGTCCCCCGGCTGGAGCACGCGCACGTCGAGCCCGTCCGCCCAGGCCGCGCGCTCGCCCTGCGGCTTTCCCCAGGGATTCGATGCCCGCTCGACGTCGCGCAGCATCGGCTCCGCCTCGGCAGGGAACTTCGACTCGACCATCACGCGGTGGCGGCGCAGGTCGAGGATGTGGTCGATCTGCTCGATCGAGACGGGACACGCGTGGACGCACGCCCCGCAGGTCACGCAGTCCCAGATCATCTCCTCGGGAACCCCGTTGTCGATCACCGGCTTCAGCTCGGCCGTAGTGCCCGAGAGCGCGATCGGCCCGTCCGCGAACAGTCGGTCGCGTACGCCCATCACGACGAGCTTCGGCGACAGGACCTTTCCGGTCTGCCACGCCGGACAGGCGTCCTGGCAGCGGCCGCACTCGGTGCACGACATCGCGTCGAGCGCCTGCTTCCAGGTGACGTCCGCCGCCGTGCCGATCCCGAACCGCATCTCCTCGTCGGCGACGTCGAAGCGAAGCGGCTCGAGCCGCCCGCGCGCACGCGTTCGGGCGAAGTAGACGTTCGGCGCCGCCGTGAAGATGTGCAGGTGCTTCGAGTGAGGGAGGTAGGCGAGGAAGGCGAGGATCAGCGAGACGTGCGACCAGACGAAGACCCGCTCGAGCACCTCCGTCCTCGTGCCGTCGCCGAAGAGGTGCGAGACGGCGTTCGAGACCGGCGCCCAGTTGCCGTAGCGCTCGAACCCGAGCGCGATCAGCGTCGAATGCCAGAGAAGAAGCGTCGTCACGACGCCGGCGATCAGCGCGAGGATCAGATCGGCTTCTCGAAGATGGCTCCCCTCGAAGCGGCGCGGCCGCACGACCTTGCGGATCCATACGGCCGCCGCGACGCCGACGAGCACGAGTACAACGAAGACGTCGACGAGCAACGCGAACCAGTTCTGGTGGCCGAGCCATGGCAGCGTCGACTCGCGCGCGACCGCGGCGATCGTCGCGATCACG
>JALZFU010000123.1 GCA_030861385.1 Actinomycetota bacterium | reverse complement strand
CGTGGGTTCCGCGGCGCGCGGCCGCCTGTTCTGCGCGGACCGTCTCGTGAATCAGGTGCGGCTTCACCTCCGCCGCGAAGACGCTTTCCTCCAGGGCGACGTCCCCGGCCTTGTTCCCCGTCGCGTCGAGCATCGGAGCCTTCGGAGCGGCCACTACCGCCGCCTCCGGTCCTCGCGGACGACGACGGTCCCGTTCTTGTGGCCCGGGACCGCGCCCTTCACGAGCAGGAGGTTCTCCTCGGGTACGCGATCGAAGACCGTGAGCCCGACCTGAGTGACCTTCTGTGCGCCCATGTGTCCGGCCATGCGAAGCCCCTTGAAGACGCGTGAAGGGGTCGCCGACGCCCCGATCGAGCCCGGCTTGCGGATGTTGTGCGAGCCGTGCGTCACCGGGCCGCGCCCGAAGTTGTGTCGCTTGACCGTCCCCTGGAAGCCTTTCCCGATCGAGACCCCCGAGACCTTCACCTTCTCGCCCGGCTCGAACGCCTCGACGGTGACCGTCTCCCCAGCCGTCAGCTCGTGCTCGCCCGGGATCTCGACGAGGCGCCGGTGCGGCGTCGCCCCGTTCTTTCGCAGGTGGCCAAGCTCGGGACGCGTGAGCTTCCGCTCGGGCACCTCGTCGTAGCCGAGCTGGACGGCGTCGTACCCGTCGACGTCGCGCGTCCGCACGGAGACGACGGGGCAAGGCCCTGCCTCGATCACGGTGACGGCCACGAGACGACCGGTCTCCTGGTCGAAGACCTGCGTCATCCCGACCTTCCTCCCGACGATTCCCTTCATCTTCGCGACGCCCTGACCAGATCCCGAACCAGCTTCACAGCTTGATCTCGATGTCGACGCCCGCCGGGAGGTCGAGGCGCATCAGCGAGTCGACCGTCTTCGGCGTCGGCTGGTGGATGTCGATCAGCCGCTTGTGCGTGCGAACCTCGAAGTGCTCGCGGGAGTCCTTGTCCTTGAAGGGGCTGCGGATGACGGTGTAGACGTTCTTCTCGGTCGGCAGCGGGACGGGACCGGTGACCCTCGCCCCGCTCCGCTGCGCCGTGTCGACGATTTGCACCGCCGAGCGGTCGAGCTGCTGATGGTCGTACGCCTTCAGCCGGATGCGGATCTTCTGCTGCGGCATGGCTCAGTACGACCGGACGGCACCGGTGCTAGCGGATCACCTCGGTGACGACGCCGGCGCCGACCGTCCGACCGCCCTCGCGGATCGCGAAGCGAAGGCCGGGATCCATGGCGACCGGCTGGATGAGCTCGATCTCCATGTTCGTGTTGTCGCCCGGCATGACCATCTCCTGGCCCTCGGGGAGCTTGATCGACCCGGTCACGTCCGTCGTCCGGAAGTAGAACTGGGGCCGGTAGCCGTTGAAGAACGGCGTATGCCGCCCGCCCTCGTCCTTCGAGAGGACGTAGACCTCGGCTCGGAAGTGCGTGTGCGGCGTGATCGACCCCGGCTTGGCGAGCACCTGGCCGCGCTCGACCTCCTCGCGCTTGATACCGCGGAGGAGGGCGCCGATGTTGTCGCCCGCCTGACCCTGATCGAGGAGCTTCTGGAACATCTCGACGCCGGTGACGACCGTCTTCTGCGTCTCGTCGCGGATCCCGACGATCTCGACGTCGTCGCCGACCTTCACGACTCCCTGCTCGACGCGGCCGGTCACGACGGTCCCGCGACCGGTGATCGTGAAGACGTCCTCGATCGGCATCAGGAACGGCTTGTCGATGTCGCGCTCGGGCTCCGGAATGTAGGAGTCGACCGCCTCCATGAGCTCGAGGATCTTCGGCGTCCACTCGGCGTCGCCCTCGAGCGCCTTGAGCGCCGACACGGTGACCACGGGGATGTCGTCCCCGGGGAACTCATAGCGCGAGAGGAGCTCGCGGACCTCCATCTCGACGAGCTCGAGGAGCTCCGGATCGTCGACCATGTCCGCCTTGTTGAGCGCGACGACCATCGCCGGCACCTCGACCTGGCGGGCGAGGAGGATGTGCTCGCGGGTCTGCGGCATGGGGCCGTCCGCGGCGGAGACGACCAGGATCGCTCCGTCCATCTGGGCGGCGCCCGTGATCATGTTCTTGATGTAGTCGGCGTGCCCGGGGCAGTCGACGTGCGCGTAGTGGCGGTTGGCCGTCTCGTACTCGACGTGCGAGGTGTTGATCGTGATGCCGCGCTGCTTCTCCTCGGGAGCGTTGTCGATCGAGGCGAAGTCGCGGACCGCGGTGTTCGTCCCCTGCTCCGCCAGAACCTTGGTGATCGCGGCTGTCAGCGTCGTCTTGCCGTGGTCGATGTGCCCGATCGTGCCGACGTTCACGTGCGGCTTCGTGCGCTCGAACTTCTGCTTGGCCATTACTCCTCCGGTCTCCTCCTCTGCTACGAGCCCCGCGCCGCGGCGACGATCTCGCCCGCGATCGGAAGCGGCGCCTCCTCGTAGCGGTCGAACTGCATGGTGAACGTGGCGCGACCCTGCGTCGTCGAGCGCACGTCGGTCGCGTAGCCGAACATCGTCGCAAGCGGGACACGGGCGCGAATCGCTTGCGCGTTGCCGCGAGGCTCGAGGCCCTCGACCCGTCCGCGGCGGGAGTTCAGGTCGCCCATGACGTCGCCGAGGTACTCCTCCGGCGTCACGACCTCGACCGCCATCACGGGCTCGAGGAGCTTCGGCTTCGCGCGCTCCATCGCCGACTTGAACGCCATCGAGCCTGCGACCTTGAAGGCCATCTCGCTCGAGTCGACCTCGTGGTAGGAGCCGTCGACGAGCTCGATGCGGACGTCGACGACGGGGTAGCCCGCGAGCACGCCGGACTCCATCGCCTCCTGGATGCCGAGGTCGATCGCGGGGATGTACTCGCGCGGGATCCGGCCGCCGACGATCCGATCGATGAACTCGTACCCCTCACCTGGGTCGGCGGGCTCCAGCGCGATCACCGCGTGCCCGTACTGACCGCGCCCACCCGTCTGCCGGACGAACCGTCCCTCGACTCGGTCGACGCGCTTCGAGACGGTCTCGCGGTAGGCGACCTGCGGCCGGCCGACGTT
>JALZFU010000110.1 GCA_030861385.1 Actinomycetota bacterium | reverse complement strand
GTTCCGGGACGAAGGCGGGGGGTAGAGCGAGCGCATGCCCCCGTCGCCTCCGCCCCGCGCGGTCGGCTTCCGCCCCCTCGGGATCGTGCTCCTCGCGGTCGCGCTCGCGACCGGCGGCTGCTCGGCGAACGGCGACGAGACGGCCTCGACGACGACGACGGTCGTGACGCAGGCAGCCGGGCAGGAAGGCGCAGCCGGGCAGGAAGGCGCGGCCGGGCAGGAAGGCGCCGGCGACGGGTCGGCGGCCGACTTCGGCAGCATCCCGGAGACTGTCGAGACAGTCGCCCCCTCCGTCGTCACCGTCTTCGTCGAGGGCGCTCAGGGCGAGGGCTCGGGCAGCGGCGTCATCTGGGACGACGAGGGCCGGATCGTGACGAACAACCATGTGGTCGAGGGTGCGGCTGCCGTGGAGGTGGCGCTCGCGAACGGGACGCGGCTCGACGCCCGGGTGGTCGGCACGGATCCGCGGACCGACCTCGCCGTCGTCGACGTCGACCGCGACGACCTCCCCGCCGCTCGCTTCGCGGAGGGGCTACCCCGCGTCGGCGAGCTCGCGATCACGCTCGGCAGCCCGCTCGGGCTCGCGAACACCGTGTCCGCAGGGATCGTCTCGGCTCTCCACCGCGACCTCCCCTCGGGCGGGACCACCCCGGCCCTGATCGACCTGATCCAGACCGACGCCGCCATCTCGCCCGGGAACTCGGGGGGAGCGCTCGTGAATGCCGAGCGGATGGTGATCGGCATCAACGTCGCGTACATCCCGCCGGAAGCGCGTGCCGTCTCGATCGGGTTCGCCATCCCGTCCCCGGTCGTGCGGGACGTCGTCCCGCAGCTGATCGAGGACGGCCAGGCCGAGCACGCGTACCTGGGCGTCGTGCCCATGCCGCTCACGGACGAGCTCCGGGGCGCGTTCGGTCTCGGGACGGAGGAGGGCGCGCTCGTGCAGAGCGTGAGCGACCGCTCTCCCGCGGCGGAGGCGGGCCTGCGGGCGGGCGACGTGATCGTCGACATCGGGGGCGACCCGATCGCGACCGTAGAGGACCTCTACTCGGCCATTCGGAGCCGCGACCCGGGCGACGCGGTCGCGGTGACGATCATCCGCGACGGCGAGCGCCGGACGCTCGAGGTCACGCTCGCGCGGCTGCCGTAGGTCGAGGCGCGCACGAACGCCCCGAAGAGACGTCTACGGGCTCGCTCGGGGGAAGGTTCGCGCGTGCGTGACGAGCCCGACCCCGCCGCACGAGAAGACCCCGGCGCCGAGGCCGCAGTCACCGCCGCTGTGCGCGTCGACGCCCGTTTGCGAGGCGAATCGCCGAGGCATACGCTCCACGCACGATGGGCGAAGGCCCGGAGGGAAGTGGGAGCGAGGCCTCTCGCATGCCGGACCAGGCGACTCCGTCCGCGCTCGGCAAGTTCTCCCCGGAGTGGTTTCGCACGCTCATCGAGCAGCTACCTCTAACGGTCTACGTCGACCGGCTCGACGAGTCGAGCTCGACCGTGTACACGAGCCCGCAAGTGGCGGGGATCCTCGGCTACGCGCCCGAGGAGTGGGCCGAGGACCCGGACCTCTTTCGCAAGGTGCTCCACCCCGAGGATCGCGCACGGGTAATCGCAGAACATCGGCGTGCGCGGGGAACCGACGAGCCCCTCTGCATCGAGTACCGGATGATCGCGCGCGACGGCCGAGTCGTCTGGTTTCTCGACCAGGCGAGCGTCGTTCACGATGAGGCCGGTCGGCCCGCGTTCCACCATGGGTTCCTCCTGGACATCACCGAGCGCAAGGAGCTCGAGGAGGCGCTGCGCCGGAGCGAGGCGGAGCTTCGGCGCCAGAAGCACCACCTCGAATCCCTCCTCGAGATCAGCCCGACCGCGATCATCACGCTCGGTCGCGACCGCGCCGTCACGTCGTGGAATCTCGCCGCCGCGGACCTCTTCGGATATTCGAGCGACGAGGCGGTCGGCCACGACCTCGCCGAGCTGATCGCGAATCGGGAAGACCTCCGAGTCGAGACGGCCGAATATTTCGACGAGTTCCTCCGCACCGGCCGCTTCCAGGCGGTAACGCGACGGGCTCGCAAGGACGGGTCGCTCCTCGACGTCGAGGTTTTCGCCGTGCCGATCGCGGCCGACGGCGAGCCGACGGGCTACCTCGTGGTTTACCGAGATGTCACCGCGATCAGGGCACAACAGGAAGCCGAGCGCCGCTACCGCGATCTCGTCGAGCACCTCCCGCTCGTCACCTACGTGGACGAGCCGACCGCGGCCGCCTCCTCGATCTACATCAGTCCCCAGGTCGAGAGCCTCGTCGGCTACTCGCCCGAGGAGTGGATCGCGGATCCCGACCTCTTCTCGAAGCTCCTCCATCCCGACGACCGAGACCGGGTGCTCGCCGACCACGAGCGCGTTTTCTCCGCCGCAGAACCGAGCTTCTCCTTCGAATACCGACTCGTCGCGCGCGATGGTCGCACGGTTTGGATTCGCGACGACGCGGTCGTCGTGACCGACGACGACGGGCGCCCGGTCTACGTGCAGGGGTTCCTCATCAACGTGACTGAGCGGAAGCTCGCGGAGGAGGCGCTTCGCCAGAGCGAGACGCGCTTTCGGGTCATGTTCGAAGAGGCGCCGATCGGGATCGCGTGGGGGCCGCTCGACGGCGATGTTCCGCTCGTCCCCGCCTCTCTTCGTCGCAGCGAGGGCCCGAGCGTGTACCGACGCAACCGCGCCTACCGAGAGATGCTGGGCTACAGCGAGGAAGAGCTGGAGGCACTGCACTTCACGGAGTACACGCACCCCGACGACCTCGCGCGCGAGCTCGAGCTCTACCGCGACCTCGTCGCCGGGCGGATCGACCGCTACCAGCTGGAGAAGCGCTACTTGCGTCGCGACGGCTCGATCGTCTGGGGCCACGTCGTCGATTCGATCCTCCGCGACGACGGGGGAAGGCCGCTCTTCGGGCTGACGATGGTGCAGGACATCACTCAGCGACGGGAGGCGGAGGAGGCGCTGCGCGAGAGCGAGGCCGAGCTGAGGCGGCAGATGCAGTACCTCCAATCGCTGCTCGAGATCAGCCCGGTGGCGGTCGTCACCCTCGACCTTCGCGAGCGAGTGACCTCGTGGAACCCCGCCGCCGAGAAGCTCTTCGGGTACTCGAAGGCGGAGGCGCTAGGTGTGCGAATCGCGGACCTCATCCTCCGCAGCGAGGCGCTCCACGAGGAGGGCGTGGCGGTGACGGAGGAGGCGCTCGAGCACGGGTCGGCCCAGAGGCTCACCCGACGGATGCGGAAGGACGGGACCCTCGTCGACGTCGAGGTGCTCCTGGTTCCGCTCCACGTCGACGGCGCGCGCGTCGGCTTCTACGTCATCTACCACGACGTAAGCGCCCTGCAGCGGCAGAAGCAGTACTACGAGTCGCTCCTCGAGATCAGCCCGACGGCGATCGTCACCGTCGACCTGGACGACAACGTATCGTCGTGGAACCCGGCCGCGGAGAAGCTTTTCGGCTACCCGCGGGAGGAGGCGATCGGGCGCAACATCGACGAGCTCGTCTGCGGGAGCGAGGAGCTCCGCGCGGAAGGGCGCGAGGTAAACCGGCGCGGCAGCAAGGAGGAGCTCGAGCTCGTGACGCGGCGAACGCGGAAGGACGGGACGGTCGTCGATGTCCAGCTGCGAATCGCGCCGGTGTTCTTCGAGGGCGAGCTCGTCGGCCGCTACGGCATCTACCACGACATCTCCGAACTCCAGCGTCAGAAGCAGTACTTCCAGTCGCTCCTGGACAACAGCCCGACCGCGGTCGCCGGCATCGACCTCTCCCAGACCGTCACCGCCTGGAATCCCGCGGCCGAGAACCTCTTCGGCTACACCCGCGACGAGGCGGTCGGGCGAAACATCGACGACCTCGTCGCGAGGTCGAAGGAAGTCCACGCGGAGGCCGTCCGCCTCAACCGAAAGGCGATCGAAGAGGGCGAAGCCCATCTCGTCACCCAACGCACTCGGAAGGACGGCACGCTCGTCGACGTCGAGGTCCTCGTCGCCCCCGTCATCGTCGCAGGCGAGCTCCACGGCTTTTACGCCATCTACCACGACGTCTCGGACCTCCTCCGCGCACGCCACGAGGCGGAGACCGCGAACCGGGCGAAGAGCGCGTTCCTCGCGACGATGAGCCACGAGATCCGGACGCCAATGAACGCCGTCATCGGCATGAGCGGGCTCCTGCTCGAAACCGAGCTCACGCGGGAGCAGCGAGAGTACGCCGAGATTGTGAGCGCGAGCGGCGACGCGCTTCTCAAGATCATCGACGACATCCTCGACTTCTCGAAGATCGAGGCCGAGAAGCTCGAGCTCGAGAACCAGCCGTTCGCCCTGCGCCCGTGCATAGAGGCTGCACTCGACGTCGTCGCGAAGCGGGCGTCGGAGAAGGGCCTCGACCTCGCGTGCATGCTCGACTCCGGTGCCCCGCGGGCGATCGTCGGGGACGCCACGCGGCTGCGCCAGATCCTCATCAACCTCCTTTCGAACGCGGTGAAGTTCACCGAGTCGGGAGAAGTGGTCGTCTCCCTCGAGGCGACGGCTCTGCGCGACGGTCTGCACGACCTCCACTTCGCCGTCCGCGACACCGGGATCGGCATCCCGGCGGAGCGCATGGACCGCCTCTTCGAGTCCTTCAGCCAGGTCGACGCTTCGACGACGCGCCGGTACGGAGGCACGGGCCTCGGGCTCGCGATCTCGAGACGGCTGGCCGAGCTGATGGGCGGGAAGATGTGGGCCGAAAGCGACGTCGGCAAGGGCTCCACGTTCCATTTCACGATCCTCGCCGAGGAGGCGCCCGCCCTCGTCCCGACGTACGACAAGCCGGCGCAGCCGCAGCTCGCCGGCAAGCGCGTCCTCGTCGTCGACGACAACGCGACGAACCGCGAGATCCTGCTTCGCTACACCGAGTCCTGGGGCATGGCGACGAACGCCACTGCGGCGCCCGCCGAGGCGCTCGCGTGGATCGAGCGCGGCGAGCGCTTCGACGTCGCCCTCCTCGACCTGCGGATGCCCGACATGGACGGCGTCGCGCTCGCGCGCGAGATTCGCCGCCATCGCGACGCGGAGGCCCTCCCGCTGGTCGTGCTCACCTCGCTCGGGCGCAGGAAGGAGGACGGGCACCCGGACATAGAGTTCGCGGCCTACCTGACGAAGCCGATCAAGGCCTCCCAGCTCTACGAGACGCTCATCGAGGTCCTGGCCGCTAAGCCGGCCGCTGAGCCGCGAGCGACGGCTGAGACGGCGACGGGGGAGGCGCCCGGCGAGCAAGCCGTTACGATCCTCGTCGCCGAGGACAACGAGGTGAACCAGAAGCTCGCCTTAGCCGTCCTCGCGAAGCTCGGCTATCGCGCCGACGTCGCCGCGAACGGCGTCGAAGCCCTCGCGGCGCTCGGGGAGAAGCGCTACGACGCCGTCCTCATGGACGTGGAGATGCCGGAGATGGACGGCCTCGAGGCGGCGCGGCGGATCCGCGCACGATGGCCGCGCGAGGAAGGCCCTCGGATCATCGCCATGACGGCGAACGCCATGCAGGGCGACCGGGAGATCTGCCTGGCCGCCGGGATGGACGACTACCTCGCGAAGCCGGTACGGCCCGAACAGCTGGCCGCGGCGCTGGGCGCAAGCAAGCGGACCGCGCCCGGCAAGCGGGCCTCGCGGGGCGAGGACGGGGAAGTCCTCGACCTCGCTGCAATCGAGCGCCTTCGGGAGACGTTCGGGGAGGAGGGTCACGGGTTCGTCGACGGGCTCATCGGCACCTTCCTCGCCGAGGCACCCGCGCTCCTCGCCACGCTGCGCGAGGGCCTCGAGCGCGAGGATTCCGAAACCGTGCGCCGCGTCGCGCACACGCTCAAGTCAAACGCGAGGACGTTCGGCGCTAGCGCGCTCGCCGACGCCTGCGAGGAGCTCGAGAAGAGGGCCCGGCGAGGGCCGCTGGACGGGGCGGCCCCGCTCGTCGAGCGGGTCGAGGAGGCGTACCGTCGCGCGGAGCCCGCGCTCGAGGCCGAGCGGCGAGAGGGCGAGTGAGCGAGGAACGGGCATCCGTGCTCGTCGTCGACGACGACGTGGTCAACCGCACGCTGCTCGCGAAGAACGTCGAGCGAGAGGGCCACCGCGTGACCACTGCCGAGAACGGCCGGCAGGCGCTGGAGATGCTTCGCGCGGACTCCTTCGATGTTGTCCTGCTCGACGTCGTGATGCCCGAGATGGACGGCTACGCCGTGCTCGAGGAGATCCAGAGCGACGGGAGCCTCCGTCGCCTACCGGTGATCATGATCTCGGCGCTCGACGAGATCGAGAGCGTCGTCCGGTGCATCGAGCTCGGGGCGGAGGATTACCTGTCCAAGCCGTTCGACCCGGTCTTGCTTCGCGCCCGCATCAACGCGGGGCTGACGAAGAAGCGGCTGCACGAGCTCGAGGAGGCGCGCGTCCGGGACGTCTTCTCCCGCTTCGTCCCCGAGCACGTGGTCGGAGAGGTTCTCCGGCGGACGGACGACGACCTGCGGCTCGTCGGGACGGAGCTCACGGGCACCGTCATGT
>JALZFU010000088.1 GCA_030861385.1 Actinomycetota bacterium | reverse complement strand
CTTCCGGGGCGCTCCCGGTGGCGCCGGCCGGCGCGGCCACGCAGGCCGGTGCAGGCGCGGGAATCCTCGCGGCGAGCGGGATCTCGACCGGGCAGGCGATCGCCTTCGCGGTCGCGGCGCAGGCGCTCGTCATCCTTACGGGAGCGGCCGTCGTCCTCTTCGCGCTCGCGTGGAGCGGCAGCCGCCGGGTGAGGATGCGAACGGGCTTCGCGCTGTAGCGCGCCCGCCTCTAAGGAAGCGCGGCCACCACCTCTTCGGCGTGGCCCGCAGGCCGGACGCCGCGCATCGCGCGCAGGATCCGGCCGTCAGGCGCGATCACGAACGTCGAGCGCCTGATCCCTCTCGATTTCCTCGTGGACGTCGTTCGGTCGATCGAGACACCGTAGGCATCCGCAGCCTCGTGCTCGGGGTCGGCGAGGAGCGCGAACGGGAGGCGGTACTTGGCCCGGAACTCCGCGTGGGACGTCTCGGTGTCGGGACTCACGCCGAAAACGACCGCGCCTCGGTCGGCGAAGCGTTCGTAGACGTCGCGGAAGCCGCAGGCCTCCACTGTGCAGCCGGGCGTGTCGTCGCGGGGATAGAAGTAGAGGACGACCGGGCGTCCGCGGAAGGCCGAGAGCCGAACCCGCTCGCCCGTGTCGGACGCGAGCTCGAAGTCGGGCGCCTGCTCGCCCTCGTGGATCATGCGGGCGAGTGTAGCCCGGCTGCTCGCTACCCTCCGGGGGCGATGCGCGAGGCGCACGCCTGGAACGGGGTCGTCGTCATCGCGGCGAACGCGCTCGCGCTCGCGTGGGGCGCCTCGTACGTCGTCCGTAAACGGGTTCCAGGGCGCATCTACGCACACGTCCTCGCGGCCGCGCAGGCGCTCGTCATCGGCCAGGTCGCACTCGGGCTGCTCCTCCTCTCGGACGGCCGCCGAAGCGGCGACGACCTCCACTATCTCTACGGCGTGCTCGCGCTTCTCGCCGTGCTCTCGCCGTGGCTCTACGCGCCTCCGGTCCCGGCGCGCCGCCTTCTCTGGTTCAGTGGAGCGAGCCTCTTCGCCGCCGCGCTCTCCGTCCGCGCCTACACCACCGCCGGTTGACCGACTGATGGACTGGAACCCGCGCACGAACGGGACGCTTCGGGGCTTCCTCATCATCCTCGCGATCGCCGCCGGGCTTACCGCGGCCGGCCAGGCGGGCGCCATCGGTCTCGGGCTCGTCTTCCTCATCCTTCAAATCGCGTTCCTCGTCGTGATCGCGCTCGTCCTCGTGAGGCTGTGGCGCGCGAATCGGGAGGCGATCTCGATGTGGCCGCTCCGCGCCCGAATCGTCTTCTACGGCGCCGGCGCGCTCGCTCTCGTCGACGTCGGCGCCGCCTTCCTCCCGGGCCCGTATCCGAACGGCGGCCTCGAGGCGCTCGTCTTCTTCTTCGTGCTCGCCGCCTGCGGATTCGCCATGTGGCGCGTCTGGCACGACCAACACACGTACGGCTACTGAAGTCCGGGAACCCCGACGCCGGGCCGGCGCGTACTGTGACCGCTCATGCGTTGGTTCGCCGGGAGCGCCGCCGCCATCGCCGCCGTGGCGGCCGTCCTCGTCGCGCAGCCGTGGGCCGGGTCACCGGCTCCGGCTCGTCTGCTCTTGCCAGATCTCGATCAGGCCGTCCCGCAGGCGCTCTCGCTTCGGCGGGAAGGGCGCCGAACGCTCCTCGTCTTTGCATCGGCGGTCGACAACGTCGGGGCGGGCCCACTCCTCGTTCGGGCGCGCCGCTCGAGCCGATCGGTCGCGCGGATGGAGGCGCGACAGGCGATCGTCCGCGCGGGCGGCTCGTCGGACTACCGGGAGCTCGGCCCGGTGGTCTGGTACGAGCGCGCGGCAACGCACTCACACTGGCACCTGCATCGGTTCGCGCGCTACGAGCTTCGCACGGCCGACGCCTCCGCGCGCCTCCTACGCGCGAGGAAGATGGGGTTCTGCCTCGGCGACCGCTACGACGCGAACCGCCACGTTCGCCTTCCGCACGAGCCCGAGGCGGCCGTTTGGACGCACGAATGCGGTCGTGGCGCGCCCGGTCTCCTCCGAATGAACGAGGGAATCTCCGTCGGCTTCGGGGACGACTACGCGCCGCGCCTCGAGGGGCAGTACGTCGACGTCACGCGGCTTCGCGCCGGGCGCTACGTCCTCGTCCACGTCGCGAACCCGACCCACGCCCTCCGCGAGCGCTCGTACGCGAACAACGAAGCCTCCGTCCTCGTTGCCCTTCGGCGCCCGTCTGGACGGTCGCCTCACATCGAGGTTCTGCGTCGCTGTCCGGACACCGGCCGCTGCCCGGCCGGGTAGCGGAACGCCTCCGCGCCGGCCGGTGTAAACGAACGCAAACGCAGAAGGGAGAACACATGCGACGTCTACTCATCGCCACCGGTCTCGCGCTGCTCGCGGCCACCACGCTCGCCGGCGTCGCCGCGGCCAAGGACATGAGCGTGTCCCTCTCGGCGGGCACGCCGCCGAGCGACCCCGGGCAGCCGTGGAACGTCCGGCTGCTCGTCCACGGAGAGCCGGACATGCTCGCCGAGGCCACGCCGGGGATCACGATCAGGAACCGCGCGTCGGGCGAGACTCGGGCCTTCACGGCGACCCGAACGGGGAAGCGTGCGCCCGACGGCCAGCTCATCTACCGAGCCCGCCTCGTCTTCCCGTCCGATGGGACGTGGACGTATTCGGTCATCGACGGCGTGACCGAGCGCGAGTACGAGGGAGGAACGCTGACGATCGGCGGGCCGGCGGGTGAGCCGGCCTCCCCGGCGCCGAATCGGCCTGACCCGGTGGGCGCGGCCGCCGACGACGACTCGTCGCTTCCGACCTGGCCGTTCGTCGTCGGCGGGATCGCCCTCATCCTCGCCGCGGCCGCCCTCGCCGTCACCCGGCGACACCGGCCGCAGCCCTCGGCGTAGGTCGCGG
>JALZFU010000075.1 GCA_030861385.1 Actinomycetota bacterium | reverse complement strand
GGCACGGCGCGGACGAGCGTCTCCTCGAGCTCCGTCTCGAAGCGAACTGACGGGGCGTGCACGCGCGCCCGCTCGACGGCGTCCCAGACGAGGCGATCGAGGCGAACGTCCTCGACGAGCTCCTCGGGCTCTGCTCCTCGCGCGAGCTCGACGACGTCGCCGACGAGGACGCTGAGCTCCTCGAGCTGCGCGACGACGTCGCGGACGATGCGCGCCCGCTCCTCGGCCGGAACGCCGTTCTCGCGCGCGAGGATCTCCATGTTCGTCCGCAGGCTCGTGATCGGCGTCCGGAGCTCGTGCGAGGCGTCCGCGACGAGCTGCCGCTGCGCTGCGAGCGAGGACTCGAGCGCGGCAAGCATCGTGTTGAAGGCGCCCGCGAGCCGCCCGAGCTCGTCGTCCGTCGTCACCTCGATCCGACGTGTCAAGTCGCGCGTCTCGGCAACCTGCTCGGCCGTATCCGTGACTTCGCGGACGGGCGCGAGCGACGCGCGCGCGACGAGGAGCCCGAGGCCCGCCGCGAGCCCGATCCCGCCGAGGCCGACGAGACCGAGGAGGAAGCCGAGGCGGCGAAGCACGCTGTTCGTCTGCCCGAGCGGAAGCGCGACCTGGACGGCGAGACTCGGCCCGACCTGCTTGGTGAAAACGCGGACGTCGGTTCCGTCGACTTTCTCGTTCGAGAAAAACGCCGGCCTCTCGCCGCTCGCGACCTCGCGCGCACGGCGGTCGACGGGGAGTTGCGTGCGTTCGCCGGGGAGAAGCTCGAAGCCGCCCTCCGCGGGGACGAGCTGCGCGTAGCCGCGCGGCCCACCGAACGGCGCGGGCGGAAGGCGGATCGCGACCCTACCCGTGACGTCCTCCTCGACGACGACCTCGGCTGCGCGATCGCGGAGCGTCGCGTCGAGCTGCCCGCGAAGCTCGTCGCGCATGATCAGCCACCCGAGCAGCGACGCGAGCGCGACGGCCGCGGCGACGGCGGCCGCCGAGACGAGCGTGAGCCGCGCGCGGAGGTTCACGGCTCCCGAAGCGCGTAGCCGACCCCGCGCACGGTGTGGATCAGGCGCGGTTCGCCGCCTGCCTCGGTCTTTCGGCGGAGGTAGCCGACGTAGACCTCGAGCGAGTTCGAGGCCGGCCCGAAGTCGTAGCCCCAGACACGGTCGAAGATAAGCGAGCGCGTGAGGACCTGGCGGGGGTTGCGCAGAAAGAGCTCGAGGAGGAGGAACTCGGTCTTCGTCAGGTCGAGCCGGCGCTCGCCGCGGCGGACCTCGTACGTCATCTCATCAAGCGTGAGGTCGGCGAACCGGAGCACGCCGCGCCCGCCATCGGGCGCCGTGCGGCGCAGGAGCGCGCGGACTCGGGCGAGCAGCTCCTCGAGCGCGAACGGCTTCACCAGGTAGTCGTCCGCTCCGGCGTCGAGGCCGGCTACGCGGTCGAGGACGGCGTCGCGAGCGGTGAGAACGAGCACCGGCGTGCGGTCGCCGACCGAGCGAAGCCGTCGGCAGACTTCGAGGCCGTCGACGTGCGGCATGACGACGTCGAGGACGATCGCGTCGGGAGCCCCGTTCGCGAGACGAGCGAGCGCTTCGCGCCCGTCCGCGGCGGCGGCGACGTCATACCCCTCCAACCGAAGCGCGCGCTCTACCGAGGTACGGACGGCAGGCTCGTCATCGACTACGAGGATCCGCACGGGCCCGAGTCTGCGTGTCGAAGCTGAGAATTGGCTGAGACACGCGCGGCGGGGGTCATCGCGTGACGCAATCTCGCCTAGTGTGTTCGCCGCGCATGCCGGCGGGAGCCCCGTAGCGTGTTCGCACAGCGAGCGCTGCGATGGCGCCGGCAGCCGAGAGCCCGGCCGCAAACGCGAGTGCAGGCGCCAGGCCATGCGTGAACTCCCTCGGCGATGCAAAGGCGCCCGAGTGCGCGAAGACGACTCCGACGATCGCAACTCCGAGAGCAGCTCCGAGCTGCCGGAGGGCGCTATTGGCTCCGGCCGCGATCCCGACCTCGTCGGGCGCGACCGCATCGACGACGGCCTTCGCAACCGTGGGGAAGACAAGCGAGATCCCGACGCCGGCCACGAGGAGCGGCCCGACGAGCTTCGGATAGTCGGCCGCTGCGTCCGCGGCTAGGGCAAGCCATGCGAACCCCAACGCCTGAAGGACGAGCCCGCCTGCGATGAACGGCCGGTCGCCGAAGCGGTCCGCAAGGCGACCCGCCAGCGGCGAGACGACGATCGGCGTCGCCGTCCAAGGCAGCATCGCTGCTCCGGCGACGAGCGGCGAGTAGCCGCGCGCGAACTGAAGGTATTGCGCCACCATGAACGCGGCGCCGAACAGCGCGGCGGCCATCAGGAACCCTGCGCCAATCGCCGTCGTCAGCGTCGTGTTCCGAAACAGCCGAAGCGGGACGAGCGGCATCGGCGCGCGCGCCTCCCATACGAGAAACGCGACGACGAGCCCCGTGCCGACGGTCAGCGCAGCGACGATCTCGCGGCTCGCCCAGCCGGCCTGCTCGCCTTGCTGCACGGCCCAGAGAATTGCAAGGAGGCCGGCGCTCGCGAGCGCGACCCCGGGAAGGTCGAAGTTCCGGCTGCGCCCAAAGCTCTCGACGAGGCGGCGCGCGGCAAGCGCCGCAACGGTGGCTCCGATCGGCACGTTGATCCAGAAAACCCACGGCCACGAGACCGCCTCGACGAGCGCCCCTCCGATCAGGGGCCCGCTGCCGACCGCCGCCCCGGCGACGCCGCCCCAAATGCCGAGGACGGCTCCGCGCCCTCCCGGCGGAAACGCTTCGCTGAGGAGCGTGAGCGTCAGCGGCATCGCGACCGCTGCCCCAAGCCCCTGGGCCGCGCGAGCGGCGACAAGCGCGCCGGGCGTCGAAGCAATGGCGGCCGCGGCCGACGCGGCCGTGAACAGAGCGAGGCCCGCGACGAACGAGCGTCGCCGGCCGAAGCGCTCGCCGAGAGCGGCGCCGAGGAGCAGGAAGACGGCCAGCGTCAAGTTGTAAGCGTTGACGGTCCACTCGAGCTCCGCGAGCGAGGCGCCGAGGTCGATGCGGATCGCAGGCAGCGTGGTCGTAACGACAAGGCTGTCGAGCGCGACCATGAACAGGGCCGCCGAGGTGAGCGCAAGCGTCCAGCAGCGGTTGCTTGGTTGCATGCCGCCGATTGTCGGCAGTGGCCGCGCCCGCTCGCGATAGGGGTCTCCCCAGACTCGACCCCTACGGTTTGCCGGGCGCCGCGGTTTACGATCCCGGTGCGTCACATGGCGAAGGCCGCTCAGCTTCCCGGTGCTGCCGCGTTACTCGAGCGCGAGGCCGAGATCGAGACGATCCAGGCGCTCGTGCAGGCGACGCGCCGCGGCGCGGGAAGCCTCCTCGCCATCGAGGGGCGCGCCGGGATGGGAAAGACGCGCCTTCTCGCGGAGGCGCGGAAGGCCGCGGACTCGGCCGACCTCGAGGTGCTCGCGGCGCGTGGCGGCGAGCTCGAGCAGGAGTTCGCCTTTGGCGTCGTTCGGCAGCTCTTCGAACCGCTCCTGGCGGGGATGTCCGTCGAGGAGCGAGCCGAGCTCACGTCCGGTGCGGCGACCTTGGCGCTGCCCCTCTTCGAGGAGTCGCAGCTCGCGTCGCAGCAGGGAGCGGCCGCGGATACCTCTTTCGCGATGCTGCACGGTCTCTACTGGCTTGCCGCGAACGTCGCCCTTCGTCGCCCGACGTTCATCGCTGTCGACGATCTTCACTGGGCGGACGCGCCCTCCTTGCGCTGGATTGCTTACCTCGCCCGCCGGCTGGAGGGCGTCCCGGTGCTCGTCGCCGTGACTACGCGACCTCCTGGACAGAGTCGGGAGTCGGCGGTTCTCGCGGAGCTTCTCTCCGATCCGGCCGCCGCGCTCATCCGCCTCGGTCCTCTCCGTACGCCTGCGATCGGCGCGCTTGCAGCGGCGGCCTTTGAAACAGACCCCGAGCCAGCGTTCGTCGCGGCGTGCGAAAGAGCGACCGGGGGCAATCCCCTCTTCCTGCATGCGTTGCTCGACACGCTCGCGCGCGACGGCGTCATGCCGACGGCTGAGAACGCCTTTCGCGCTCTCGAAACCGGGCCGGAAGCGATCTCGCGGCTTGTCGCGGTCCGGCTGGCGCGCCTTCCGGACGAAGCGTCCGCGCTAATGTCGGCTGCCGCCGTTCTCGGCGACGGAGCGCAGCTTCATCAGGTTGCGGCGCTCGCTGGCCTTGACGTTCCGGCTGCCGCTCGAGCCGCGACGCTGCTCGTGCGGTCCGACCTGCTCCGTGGAGACGATCCCGTCGAGTTCGTCCACCCGGTCGTGCGCACCGCCACCTACGAGGAGATGTCGGCGAGCGAGCGGACGAGTGGGCACAGACGCGCGGCCGAGCTCCTCGTGGACGCGGGCGCGCCGCCCGAGCAGGCGGCCGCGCACCTTTTGCTCACGCGTCCGAGCGGCGACGCCTTCGTGAGCGAGACGCTCCGCCGCGCAGCAGAACGCGCGGTGGGGCGCGGTGCGCCGCAGGCGGCGATCGCGTACCTCCGCCGCGCTCTCGAGGAGCCACCCCCCGAAGCCAACCGCGTCGACGTCTTGCAGGCGCTCGGCATCGCCGAGCTCCACACGGACGCGTTCGCCGCCGTGGAGCACCTCCGCGAGGGGCTGCGGCTGGCGGAGGGCCCGATACGGCGAGCAGAGGCCGCGTTTCTCTATGTGCGCGCGCTCATCTGGCTCGACAAGTTCGACGTCGCCGTCGACGTCCTTCGCGAGGCGATCGACGAGCTCGGCGACGGGGAGCCGGAGCGGCGCGAACTCCTGGAGGCTGTGCTGATCGGGTGCGCTTTGTGGATGCCGGAGCTGCAAGAGATCCGTTTCGAGCGAATGGCGACCGTGCGGGAGGACGCGCTTCGAGGCGGGCTCGGCGCTGCGGCAATGCGATCCATTCTCGCCTTCCACGAGGCGCGCATCGGGCACTCGCGCGAACGCGCCGTCGCGCTCGCCGAGCGCGCACTCGCGAGCGGGCTGCTCTCCGGCAGCGAGACCCTGTGGGCGCTCACCGCGATGGTCACGCTCGCCGTCGCGGGCGAGGTCGAGGCGGCGCGGGCCGCGTACGACGCTGCGGTAGATGACGCTCGCCGACGGGGTGATCTTCTCGACCTCGTCCCGCTCCTGCTGCTCCGCGGGTGGCTCGCCTCGCAGCAGGGCGATCTGTTCGCCGCCGAGGAGGACTTGCTCTCGCCCGAGCTCGGGCTCGCCGAGGCGGCGAGCACAACCGTCGCAAACGGGGCCGGGCTACGCGCCGACCTCCTGCTGGAGCAAGGTCGTCGCGACGAGGCGATCCGGATCCTCGAGGCGCTTCGCGGCAACGAGCCGATGCACGCGGAGTACCGCCTGTGGTACCTCTACGCGCGCGGACGCGTGGAACTCCGCCGCGGCCGTCCCGAACGCGCCATCGCAGAGTTCCGAAGGACCGGCGCGGAGATGGAGGCGCTCCGCGAGTTCAATCCGGCCCTCGTCGCCTGGCGCTCCGAAGCGGCGCTGGCCTTGCGACTGCTCGATCGCGACGCGGAGGCGGAAGCACTGGCGCGGGAGGAGGTCGAGCTCGCGCGTCGCTGGGGAGCGGCTCGGCCTATCGGTGTCTCGCTCCGCGCGCTCGGCCTTGTAAAAGGGGGCCGCGAAGGCGAGTCACTCCTGCGCGAGGCCGTCGACGTGCTTGCCGAGTCGCCGGCTCGGCTCGAGTATGCGCGTGCGCTCGTCGATCTCGGCGCCGCCGTCCGGCGTGCGAACCGGCGTAGCGAGGGCCGCGACGCTCTCGTTCGCGGCCTCGACCTTGCGCATCGCGCCGGGGCGGTTCCGCTCGTGCGGCAGGCTCAAGAGGAGCTGGCGGCGATGGGCGCCCGCCCGCGCAAGCTCGTCGTCACGGGAGTCGACGCGCTCACGGCGAGCGAGCGCCGGGTGGCGCGGATGGCCGCTGAAGGCATGAGCAACAAGGAGATCGCGCAGGCGCTCTTCGTCACCGTGAAGGCGGTCGAGGTTCATCTGAGCAGCGTGTACCGCAAGCTCGGGATCGACTCGCGCCGACGCTTGCCCGAGGCGCTCGGCGAGGCGAGAAGCGACCCAGCCGTCCACGCCGTCTAAACCGAAGCGCGCAGCGAAACATTAGGGCTCGGCTTTCGGGGTCGCCCTATCGCGAGCGAGGCCGCTCGCCGCCCAAGATCGCGCTACTGCAATCGACAAGGAGGTCGAGATGAGTAGCAGCGTCGTCTGGTTCGAGCTTCCGGCCGCGGATACCGATCGGGCGCGGGACTTCTACGCGCGGCTGTTCGGGTGGAGCTTCGAGGCTTTCGGGGACGAGGACTACCACGTGTCCTACGAGGCCGGGGGCGCCGTCTCCGGTGCGCCTGACGAGAAGGGCCTGCTCGCCTATTTCGGCGTCGACGACATCGACGCCGCAATCGCCCGCGTGCGCGAGCTCGGCGGCGAAGCGGGCGGAAAGCAAGTTGAGCCGGGGGTCGGAGAGTACGCGCATTGCAACGACCCCGAGGGGAACCGGTTCGGGCTGTTCCGGCCGGAGGCGTCCGCGTGAGCGCCAAGCAAGTCGTCTTCTACGAGTCGGCGGACAACGTCCTCGAGAAGGCGCCCGCCCACTTTCCGGCGCACAGCGAGCGCGTCGATGAGTTTCACGCCCGCGGAACCCTGCTGATGGTCGGGACGTTCGGCGACCCGCAGGAGCACGGCTCGATGGCGGTCTTCACGACGCGCGAGGCGGCCGAGGAGTTCATCGCCGGCGACCCGTTCGTCCTGAACGGCGTCGTTCGGAGGTTCGAGATCCGCGAGTGGAACGAGGTGCTGGCGCCGTGACCTGCGAGCAGCTCGAAACCGCGATCACGGATGTGCGCGCGGAGACGGAAACCGTGCTCGCCGAGTTCGACGCCGCGGTCGACGCCGTTGTCGCAGCGGCGCCGTTGGACCCGCTTGACGGCCCCGCTTCGCGCGCCGGAACCGTTCCGGCGGCGATGAGCCGCTCATCCGGTGAAGCGTCATTCACAAGCGAAAGGAGCGAGGCATGACAACGAACGCCTCGACAAGTCGAAGGAAGAGGCGCCTGTCGGCCGCCGCCGGGCTCCTGGTCCTCGCGGTGGCCGCGTCGCCGGCCGCCGCAGGAAGATCACAGACCGAGCTCGTGAGCGTTGCGCGCGCCGGAGCGGCGGGCAACGCGTCGAGTCACAACCCGGACGTCTCCGCCGACGGTCGCTACGTCGCGTTCCAGTCGTTCGCGTCTGACCTCGTCGCGCGCGACACGAATGGGGCGTTCGACGTCTTCGTGCGCGACCGTCGGAGCGGACGAACGACGCGGGTGAGCGTGTCGTCCACCGGGAGGCAGGGAAACGCAGGGAGCATCGAGCCGTCGATCTCGGCGGACGGCCGCTTCGTCGCCTTCGCCTCGGACGCGAGCAACCTCGTCCGCGGCGACCGGAACCGAACGACCGACGTCTTCGTCCACGACCGCCTCACCGGGAGGACGGCGCGCGTGAGCGTCTCTTCGCGCGGCGTTCAGGGGAATGGAGAGAGCGCCGGAGCGACCGTCTCAGCGTCGGGACGCTTCGTCGCTTTCAGCTCGGAGGCGACGAACCTCGTCGCGCAGGACACGAATCGCGCGACCGACGTCTTTCTCCGCGACCGCAGGACAGGGCGGACGACCCGCGTGAACGTCACGTCGCGCGAGCGCCAGGCGCGCGGCGAGACGATCACGGTCACTCCCGCGCTCTCCGCCGGAGGGCGCTTCGTCGCCTTCGACTCGACGGCCTCGAACCTCGTTCGCGGCGACACGAATCGCGCAGTCGACGTCTTCCTGCGCGACCGCAGGACCGGAAAGACGAAGCGGGTCAGCGTCACGAGCACGGAAAGGCAGGCGAACGGCGACAGCTTCAACCCGGCCCTCGCCGCCGGCGGGCGCTTCGTCTCCTTCAACTCGCTCGCAACCAACCTCGTCCGCCGAGGCGATACGAACCGCCTCATGGACGTCTTCGTCCGTGACCGCGGCGGCGCGACGACGACGCGGGTGAGCGTGGACTCGGCCGGCCGGCAGTCGGACGGGCGCCGCGATCCCGACGACCCCGCGACCTACGGCGACAGCGGCGACGCGGATATCTCGGCGAACGGCCGATTCGTCACCTTCTACTCGACGGCGCTCAACCTCGCCGCAGATGACGGCAACGCCGCGCCCGACATCTTCGTGCACGATCGCCTGACACGGGTGACGACGCGCGCAAGCGTGGCTGCGGACGGGAGCGAGGCGGCCGGCTGGAGCGTCACGCCCGAGATCTCGGCCGACGGTCGCGTCGTCACGTTCCTCTCCGACGCCGAGAACCTCGTTTCGGAGGATGCGAACGGAGCGGCCGACATCTTCGTCCGCGCCTTCTCGTGACTCTTCGCATGCGGAGCAGCGGCGTGGGCGACGTTCTTATCGAGTTCCTAGGTTCGGTTCAGGCTCCGTTCACGCCCCCGCGATTTGATCGAGCCGTGGAAGCTCAGAAACCACCACACTCACTCGTACGGCGGTTGCTCGGCTTCGGCGTGGCGGTGCT
>JALZFU010000068.1 GCA_030861385.1 Actinomycetota bacterium | reverse complement strand
TGGGTACACCCCGCGGTTGGGCGTAGATCTCGGTGATTCGTCATTCGTCACTCGTCACTCGTCATTCGGCCTGGCCTCTTGCTCTCCTGGCGGGTCATGATACAATCGTGCCAGGTAGGGGGCCACTCCCGCAGCGTCGCGGACCGGGCAACGAGGCCATCGAACGGCACAGCACCGAGGCAGCGGGCGCCGGCTGGCGAGCCAACACCAGCCGGGGTGGACGTGTCCCCGTCGCCGGCGGTCTCTGTCGGCTCCGTAGTCGTGGAGGATGGAGGGATCCCATGGCGAAAGTCGTCTTCGAGAACGTGACCAAGCGCTTCGACGACGTGGTGGCGGTCAACAACCTCAACCTGGAGATCGACGACCAGGAGTTCCTGATCCTGGTCGGCCCCTCCGGCTGCGGCAAGACGACCGCGCTGCGGATGCTCGCCGGGCTGGAGTCGGTCGGGGAGGGGGAGATCCGGATCGGCGACCGCGTGGTGAACCGCGTCGCCCCGCGCGAGCGCGACATCGCGATGGTCTTCCAGGACTACGCGCTCTATCCGCAGATGAGCGTGCGCGAGAACCTCGCCTTCGGACTGCGGATGCGGAACGCGGGCAAGAGCGAGATCGAGCGACGGGTGAGCGAAGCGGCGGCGTTCCTCGCACTCGAGCCGCTCCTCGACCGCAAGCCGCGGGCGCTCTCGGGCGGCCAGCGGCAGCGGGTCGCGCTCGGCCGGGCGCTTGTGCGCCACCCGCAGGTCTTCCTGATGGACGAGCCCCTCTCGAACCTCGATGCGAAGCTCCGCACGCAGACGCGCGCCGAGATCAGGCGCCTGCAGCGAGAGGTGGGGACGACGACCGTCTACGTGACCCACGACCAGGTCGAGGCGATGACGATGGGCGATCGGATCGCCGTCATGCGCGAGGGTGTCCTCGAGCAGGTGGGCGACCCAGACACTGTCTACGAGCGGCCGGCGAATACGTTCGTCGCGGGCTTCATCGGCAGTCCCGCGATGAGCCTCGCGCCGTTCAGCCTGGAGCGGCGCGACTCACGCCTTCAGCTCGCGCGCGGCGAGCTTCGGCTCGAGGTCGAGTCCAGCGCCGAGCTTCCGGCGGAGCTCCTGGTCGGCGTCCGCCCGGAGGACACGCGCCTGTGGGGCTCCGAGCCCGAGCTCGTGGGCCCCCTCGAGGGCCGCGTCGACTACGTGGAGTCGCTCGGCCGCGAGACGCTCATCGGCGTGGCCGCGGGCGACGCACGCTTCGTCATCGAGACCGACGGGCGTGTCCGCGCCGAGCCGAACGATCTTCTTCGCTTCGGCCTTCGGAGGACGCGCCTCTACGCCTTCGACGCGGGCACCGAGCGCGAGCTCGGCCGCCTGTGAGGCAGGTCGCAGCGGCGCATCGGCCTGCGCTGAGAAAGGCTGACGCTCGCCCATAGTGCTCCTGGGAGTGGGACGTCCGGCGCCGTGATACTGCCCCGGTGACCGACGAGGCGAGAGAGCCCGAGCGTCTCGCACCCGGACCGCCCGTCTCCGAGCCGAGACAGCGGCTCCGCGGGCTCGTCCGCCTGGCCGCGATGGACATCGGTCCGCTCCGCCGGCACCGCGACTTTCGCCTCCTCTTCGCAGGCCACGGCCTCTCGCTCTTCGGCTCCGAGATCACGTACGTCGCCGTCTTCTTCCAGGCGTACGAGCTCACCGGGTCGTCGCTCGTCGTCGGGCTTCTCGCCTTCGTCGAGCTGCCGCCGATCCTCGTCACCGCGTTCGTCGGCGGCGCGCTCGCGGACGCGTTCGATCGCCGTCGCCTCGTCCAGCTCTCGGAGCTCGGGCTCGCGGTCTGCGCGGCGACGCTCCTCGTGAACGCGCTCCTCCCGGAGCCGCGTTTGTCCGTTCTCTTCGCCGTCGGGGTTGCCAGCGCGGCGCTCTCCGGCATCCAGCGCCCGCCGCTCGAGTCGATCGTGCCGCGCCTCGTCGAGAGGGACGAGCTCCCGGCCGCGGCCGCCCTCCACTCCTTCCGGATCAACGTCGGGACGGTCGCGGGGCCGGCGGTGGGCGGCGTCCTCATCGCCTGGCTCGGGCTCCCCGCCACCTTTGCGGTCGACCTCGTGACCTTCGCGGTCTCGCTCCTCGCGCTGAACCTCATGCGCGCGATCCCGCCGCCGCCGGACGCCGAGCGGCCGAGCCTTCGCACCGTCGTCGAGGGAATCCGGTACGCCCGCAGCCGGCCCGAGCTCGTCGGGACCTACGCGGTCGACATGGTCGCGATGTTCTTCGGGATGCCGATGGCGCTCTTCCCGGCCTTCGCCTCGGAGCTCGGCGGGCCCGCGGTGCTCGGTGTCCTCTACGCGGCCCCGTCCGTCGGCGCCCTCCTCGCGACCGCCACGAGCGGGTGGACTGGGCGCGTGCACCGCCACGGCCTCGCCGTCATCGTCGCCGCGATGGGCTGGGGCGTCGGCGTGACCGCGTTCGGCGTCGCGCCGAACCTCGGTCTCGCGGTCGTGGCGCTCGCCTTCGCCGGAGGCGCCGACATGGTGAGCGCCATCTTCCGCTCGGTCATCTGGAACCAGACGATCCCGGACCACCTGCGGGGGCGCCTCGCGGGGATCGAGCAGGTGAGCTACTCGAGCGGTCCGCTTCTCGGCGACCTCGAGGCCGGCGTCGTCGCCGCGCTCGCGGGCGTCCGCGCCTCCATCGTCTCGGGCGGGATCCTCTGCGTCGTGGGGGTCGCGGTCGCGGCGTTCGCGCTCCCGGCGTTTCGCCGCTACGACGCGCGCAGGCAGGCGGTCGAGCACGCCCGACCGGCGATCGCCCTTCCGGGGAACTAGCGCGCGTCCACGAGATCTTCGCGTACGCTCACCGCTTGCGTTCGGGTCTCGCCGTCGTCGTCTCACTGCTCGCGGTCGCCGTCTTCGCCGCGCCTGCGTCGGCCGAACTTCGGCTCGTCGGGGTCGCGCGCGGCTTCTCGCTCCCCGTCGACGTGGGGTCGACGCCGAGCGAGCGGGGGCGCCTGTACGTGGTCGAGCAGGCCGGGCGCGTGAAGGTCGTCGATCGCGGCCGCGTTCGCGCGACGCCGTTCCTCGACATCCGCGATCGCGTCTCGTGTTGCGGCGAGCGTGGGCTCCTCTCGCTCGCCTTCCATCCGGCCTACCCGCGCGTGCGCCGGATCTACGTGAACTACACGAACCGGGCGGGAGACACGCGCGTCGTCGCCTACCACGTGAACCGTACGCGCACTCGCGCCGTTCCGTCGACGGCTCGCGTCCTCCTCGCCGTGAGGCAGCCGTACGCGAATCACAACGGCGGCCAGGTCGCGTTCGGGCGCGACGGCCGCCTCTACGTCGGGATGGGGGACGGCGGCGCGGCCGGGGACCCCGAGAATCGGGCGCAGACGATCTCGAGCCGGCTTGGCAAGCTCCTTCGGATCAACGTGCAGACGGGCGGCGTCCGGATCGTCGCGCTCGGGCTCCGAAACCCGTGGCGATTCTCGCTCGACCGGCGCACGGGCCTCTTCTGGATCGGTGACGTCGGACAGAGCGCGCGCGAGGAGATCGACGTCTTCCGACCTGGGGCGCGCGGGATCGAGAACTACGGCTGGCGGCGCTTCGAAGGAACGGCGCTCTACTCGCGGCGGACGGCCCTTGCACGCGGGACTCGGTACGTCCCGCCGGTTCACGAGTACGGGCACGCCGGCGGGGCGTGTTCGGTCACGGGAGGCTTCGTGTACCGCGGCTCCCGCGTGCGCTCGGCGCGCGGCCGCTACTTCTTCGGCGACTACTGCACCGGACGCGTCTCGAGCTTTCGCCTACGGAACGGGCGGCGCGCCGATCTTCGAAACCACCCGCAGCTCGCGGTCGCGGGCGGGCTCTCGTCGTTCGGCGAGGGTCCGACGGGCGAGCTCTACCTCGTCTCGCACCGGACCGGCCGCATCTTTCGCCTCGCCTCTACGTAGCGGTCGGCGGGAACTGCGCGCGGCGGGAGCGCGTATCTACGGTTCCATCGTGCCCCTTCCATTCCGGATCGGTGCAACGCTCGCCGCGCTCGCCCTCGTACCGCTCGCGTGCGGAGAAGGCGAGCGCGAAGCCGACCGGCCGGCGACGAGCGGGGCCGCGACGACCGAGACCGAGCCGGTCGGGACGGAATCTGGGGAGCCGCCTCCCCCCGAGCCGAGACGTCTCCGTCTGCAAGCAGTGGCGCGCGGCCTCGAAAGCCCCACGCATGCGACCGCGGCCCCGGGCGACCCGGCGAGAATCTACGTCGTCGAGCAGCGGGGCAGGATTCGGGTCGTCAAGGGCGGCCACGTTGCGACGCAACCGTTCCTCGACATCGTCGATCAGGTCGAGAGCGGCGGCGAGCAGGGGCTCTTCTCCGTCGCCTTCCATCCCGAGTACGAGGAGAACGGACGCCTCTACGTCGACTACACGAACCTGGACGGTGACACCCGCGTCGTCGAGTACCGCGTGAACCGCGATCGCACGGCGGTCGATGAGGCGAGCGCGCGGGAACTCCTCGCCGTCGACCAGCCGTTCGCGAACCACAACGGCGGTCAGCTCGCGTTCGGGCCCGACGGGCTTCTCTACGTCGGCATGGGCGACGGCGGCGGGGCGGGCGACCCGGAAAACCGCGCTCAGGACCTCGGCGACCGACTCGGGAAGCTCCTCCGGATCGACGTGGACGACCCTGACGCCGACTGGGAGACGGTCGCGTACGGCCTTCGCAACCCGTGGCGCTTCTCGTTCGACCGCGCGAACGGCGACCTCTATCTCGCGGACGTCGGTCAGGGCGCGCGCGAGGAGGTCGACTACGTCCGGTGGCCGCTCGCGGGCCTCCTGAACTTCGGCTGGGACGTCTTCGAGGGCGACCTCCCCTACGAGGAGAAGGAGCCGAACCCGGAGGGGCGCGTTGTGGATCCCGTCGTCGTGTACGGCCGTGACGGCGGCTGCTCCGTCACGGGGGGCTTCGTCTACCGGGGCAACGCAATCCCGGGGCTCGGCGGGCGCTACTTCTACGGCGACTACTGCACCGGGAACGTCTGGAGTTTTCGCGTGCGCGGCGGCCGGGCGCGCGCCGAGCGTCGCGAGCGCTTCCGCGTCCCGCTCATCTCCTCGTTCGGAGAGGACGGCGACGGCGAGCTCCTCCTCGTCTCCTTGACCGGAACGGTCTACCGTCTCGCAACGTGAGGTACCAGTTCGTCGACTGCCGCTGGGAGCTCGGGAATCCCGAACGCGGGCGCGAGCTCTACCTCGAGGGCCACGTTCCGGGCGCGACCTTCCTCGACGTCGAGCACGAGCTCTCGGGTCCGCCGGGACAGGCGCCGCACCACGGCGGGCGCCATCCGCTGCCCGACGAGGGCCACTTCGCGCGGGCGGCCGGGAACGCGGGCATCGGCCCGGGCGTCTTCGCCGTCGCGTACGACCAGGGCCGGACCGGGGGTGCCGCGCGCCTCTGGTGGCTGCTTCGCCACTTCGGCCACGACGACGTCGCCGTCCTCGTCGGGGGAATCGACGCCTGGCTGGGACCGCTGCAGACGGGCGAGGAGACGGGGGTCGAAACGGCGCGGTTCGTCCCACGCCCCCGCCACGACGACACGATCTCGGCCGAGGAGCTCGGGCGGCGACTCGGCGACGAGCGCCTCGTCCTCGTCGACGCGCGCGCGCCGGAGCGCTACCGCGGCGAGGTCGAGCCCCTCGACCCGATCGCCGGGCACATCCCGGGCGCCGTGAACGTTCCCTTCACGGCGGGCGATTTGCCCCGCGCCGTCGTCGAAGCGCCCGAGATCGTCGTCTACTGCGGCTCGGGCATCACCGCCTGCGTCGACCTCCTCGATCTCGTTCGCGCCGGACGACCGGACGCGAGGCTCTACCCGGGCTCGTGGAGCGACTGGTCGTCGCGCGGCCTCCCCGCCGAGCGCGCGTAGCCTCCCGAGTGCCCGCCTGCGCCTAGCGGACGACGACCGTCCTTCGGTAACGGGTCACGGCCGCCTCGTCGAGCGCCATCGCGATCGGGTCGGCGATCAGCTCGTCGGCGAGGCGGCTCCGAAGCTGGGAGACGAGGTACTCCTCGGCGAGCCACTCCATGCGGGGCGGCACGTCGGCCTGGACGTGCAGGCGCCAAAGGCCGTCTTCCAGCTTCTCCTCGTTCACGACCTGCGGCCGCCGGAGGAACCTGGCCCCTCCGACCGGGGCGAGGCCGCCGATCTGGCGAACCGCCTCGCGCGCGTGGTCGGGCTCGCGCGTCAGGAGCTCGAGCGTGAACGTCCGGTAGCGCCGACGGCTGCGCTTCACGGCCATGATCTGGCCGTTCGGGATGAAATAGACGTCGCCGTTCAGGTCGCGCATCACCGT
>JALZFU010000010.1 GCA_030861385.1 Actinomycetota bacterium | reverse complement strand
CGTAGGCGGCGGGGCCGGGGTCGGCGCCCGCGCTCTCGGGGCCGACGAGCAGCGATCCGAAGCGGTCGACCCGAGCGATCGACCCGCCGCCGGCACCGACGGAGAGGACGTCCACCTGGGGCAGGTTCACAGGGTGGCCGGCCGCCTCGCCGCGGAAGCGCTGCTGCGGCGCTCCGTCGACGACGAGGCAGACGTCGGCGGTCGTCCCGCCCATGTCGAACCCGAGCACGTCCTGGTGGCCGGCGAGGGCGCCGAGCCGCGCGGCCGCGATCGTGCCTGCGGCGGGCCCCGACGAGATGAGAGCGACCGGGAGCTGGCCGGCGGCTTCGGCGCGTGCGACGCCGCCGTTCGACTGCATCAAGTGGAGCGGTGCCGAGACGCCAGCCTCGCGGAGCCGGGCAGAAAGCCGTGAGACGTAGCGGCCGACGAGCGGCAGGAGCGCCGCATTCACCACCGTCGTCGCCGTCCGCAGGTACTCGCGGAACTCGGGCGCGACCTCCGAGGAAAGCGTGACGGGGATCGCGGGCATCTCCTCGGCGAGGATCTCCTCAACGCGACGCTCGTGCTCAGGGTTCGCGAACGAGAAGAGGAACGAGACGGCCACGGCCTCGGCGCCGCCCTCGCGGAGCGCCTCGGCCGCGCGGCGGACGCTTTCCGGGTCGAGCGGCCGGACGACCTGGCCCTCGGCGCCGATCCGCTCGTCCACCTCGAGGCGGAGGTCGCGCGGGACGAGCGGCTCGCGCTTCGGCTCCTCGAGGTCGTAGAGGCTCGGACGCTGCTGTGTGCCGATCTCGAGCAGATCGCGAAACCCGGCAGTCGTCACCAGCCCGGCTCGTGCCGTCCGTCGCTGCACGATGGCGTTGGTCGCGACGGTCGAGCCGTGCACGAGGTAGCTGATCTCGCCGGACGCAGCACCAGTGGTCTCAGCGAGTTCATCGAGCGCCCGCAGGAACCCGGTCTCCGGCGTCGCCGGGGTCGAGGAAACCTTGGCGACGACGAGGCATCCGTCTTCACCGACGGCGACCGCGTCGGTGAAGGTCCCACCAACGTCGATGCCAACCCGCACCGTTACAGACGATCGTCGAGGAGAAAGATTCGGACGGGCTCGCTGCCGCTGTTGCGTCCTCGATGACTTTGACCGGCAGGCAGGACGAAACCGTCTCCTGCGCTCGCCACCAGAACAGGCGTCCCGTCATCGAAAACGTACTCGACCTGTCCGGAGAGCACGAATCCGCGGTGACCGTCGGCGCACCACTCGCTCCGCTCCGCCCCGGGCGCGTACTCGACGAGCGCCCACCGGCGACCGTCGGCCCACGCGACGCGCGCTCGGACGCCGGGAGCCTCGTCCTCCCACTCGCTCGCCGCAAGCGGCACGCTTTCCGGGCGCTCCATGGCAGCTCTATACCAAGGCGCGACGTCTTGTGCTCAACCAACGACCGTGTGTGCCGGCGTGCCGGTGCTGATGCTGAACCGCGCCATCGACGTGCAGACTCCGTTGGAGAGCGCCGAGCGGGCAAAGAAGAACTGGCTGAACGGTGTCTTTCTGACGTCGAGGACGCGACCCACGTGACCATCTCGAACAGCGAGTGCGCACTGGACATCGCGCTGAGGTTTCCTGGCGGACCCGGTCTTCCCAGACGCGGGAGCGTGCGACAGCGAGCCCGGACCGAGTTTGATTCGGCGGCTGTGAGAGCCGTGAATATCTAGCTAGCAGTGAAGAGCTGACGCGGACCCTCGAGCCGGGCAAGGTTCGCAAGCAACGGGAGGCGGTCCACCGCTGAGTGACCGCCGATCCCATCCGGCCGCATACCGGACGCCTCAGCGGTGGCAGCTCCGGCGTAGATACGGCTGCACCTCGCAGAGGTAGTGCATCGGCCGGAAACGGCGCCGGAGCTCGAAGCGGGACGCGAGCAGGTTCATCGAGCGGAAGTCGAGCCGCCAGAGCGCGAACCCGTTCCGGTGTGCGCGGGGAGGTTGCGGACTGCTCCACGAGTAACGTCTCCTGCGATGCACCTCCTACGCCGGATCCAAGCCGCGGCGGATCGCGTCACCGCGCGGCTGACGCTTGTCGGCGCGGATCCCCACGACGACGACGACCTGCGTGCTCGAAAGGCGCTACTGGTTTTGATCTCAGTGTTGATCCTGCCGGTTGCGGCGCTGTGGGGGGCGCTCTATCTCGCCTTCGGATCGCCGGTCGGCGTGGTGCCAATCGTCTATTTCGGCATCCTGCTCGCCGCGATCGCCGTCTTCTCGCGCACGCGCGACTTCCCGTGGCTACTCCGGGTGGGCCAGGTCGACATCCTGCTCGCGCCGACGCTGTCGATGATCCCGCTCGGCGGATTTCTCGAGTCCGGCGGCGTCGGCCTGTGGGGGATTCTCGCCCCGCTCGCGGCGCTCGTGTTCAGCGACGTCGGGTCGGCGGCCCGCTGGTACGTTGCGTACCTCGTCGTGTTCCTCGGATCGGGGATCGCGGGCGAGGTCGTCGGCCCGATTTGGGCGGCGCTACCCGGCTGGTTCACGAGCACGATGCTGGCCCTTAACATCGCGGTCGGCGGCACCATCGTGTTCACGCTGCTCGCGGTGTTCGCCGGCCAGCGGCGCGACGCGTTGGCGGCGCTTCGGCAGGAACAGGCGAAGGCCGAAACGCTCCTCCTCAACATCCTGCCGCGCTCGATCGCCGACAAGCTGAAGGCCCAGACCCAGCCGATCGCGGACCAGTTCGGGTCGGCCTCGATCCTGTTCGCCGACGTGGTGGACTTCACGCCCTGGTCAGAGCGGCTCCCGCCCGCCGAGGTGGTCGGCTACCTCGATCACCTGTTCAGTCACTTCGACGAGCTCGCGGAGCGGTACGGGCTCGAGAAGATCAAGACGATCGGCGACTGCTACATGGTCGCCGCGGGCGTTCCGACACCACGCCCCGACCATGCCCGCGCACTCGCCCTGATGGCGCTCGACATGCAGGCAGCTATGCGCTCGGTCGACGAAGTCGGGCATCTCGGGCTCAAGCTGCGCGTCGGGATCAACTCAGGACCGGTCGTTGCCGGCGTGATCGGCCGGAAGCGGTTCCTGTACGACCTCTGGGGTGACGCGGTGAACACGGCGAGTCGCATGGAGTCCCACGGGACGCCGGGGCGGATCCAGATCACGCGCGCGACGTACGAGCTCCTCGCCGACGAGTTCGAGTGCGAGCCGCGAGGGCCGATCGCCGTCAAGGGGAAGGGCGAGATCGAGGCGTGGTACCTGATCCGTCCGCGAGGCGGGCACACCGTTTCGCCGGAGGAACGCCGAGCTGAGGGTGCCCCGCGCGATCCGAGCCGGACAGCCTCGTCGCCTTGCGTTCGCGCGCACTAGCCGGGTGACTGG
>JALZFU010000007.1 GCA_030861385.1 Actinomycetota bacterium | reverse complement strand
TTCGCCTGCTTCGCGGCCCGCGCCGACGTGTGGGCCCGGTACGGAAACGAGGAGGGCGCACGGAACGTCGTCGAGTACCAGCGCCGGATGCGCGACAACGATCTCGCCCTCACGCACACGCTCATCAACCCCCAGGTCGATCGCTCGCTCCCCGAGGCGGAGCAGGCCGCGGGCGAGGTCTCGCTCCACAAGGTCGAGGACACCGAGAACGGGATCCTCGTTCGGGGGGCGCGGATGCTCGCGACCCTCGCGCCCTTCGCCGACGAGCTCGCCGTCTACCCCGGAACCGACCTTCGGCCCCAGGACGCGAGGTACGCGATCTCCTTCGCCGTCCCGATCGCGACTCCCGGCCTCAAGTTCGTCTGCCGCGACTCGTTCTCGGTGCAGCGCGATCCTTGGGACTACCCGCTCTCGTCCCGCTTCGACGAGATGGACGCCGTCGCCGTCTTCGACGACGTCGAGGTGCCCCGCGAGCGGGTCTTCCTCGACGGCGACCCCCAGCTCTACACGGAGGTCATCACCGAGACGCACTGGCGCGCGCACATCATCCACCAGGCGATGACGCGGGCGTGGGCGAAGCTCGAGTTCGCGTTCGGGCTCGGCCACGCCCTCGCCGAGCTCACCGGAGTGAACCGGTTCGACCACGTCCAGGAGAAGCTGGGGGAGATCTGGTCGATGCTCGAGATGACGCGAGCGGGCATCGTCGCCGCCGAGGCGGGCTCGTTCCGGGCGGACGGCGACGGGGTCGACGACTGGGTCCCCGACGAGCGCTCCTTCGTCGCCCTCCGCGGCCTCGTTCCGAAGTGGATTCCGCGCGCCATGGAGCTCCTCCAGCTCGTCGGCGGCGGCGGGTTCATGGCGACGCCGTCGAAGGCGGACTGGGAGAACAACGCGATCCGGCCCGACATCGAGCGCTACTTCCAGGCGAGGAGCGCGGGCGCCGAGCGGCGAATTCGGACCTTCCGACTCGCCTGGGACTTCGTCGGCTCGTCTCTCGCCGGGCGAGGCGAGCTCTACGAGCGCTTCTACCTCCAGGACTCGTTCCGTATGACCGCGCTCGCCTACGTGCTTGCGGACAAGCGGCACGCGACCGAGCTCGTCGAGCGGTTCCTTCGCGAGTGAGCGGCGCATGAAGCCGGCGCTCGTCGGCCTCCACCACGTCGCTTTGCGGGTGTTCGACCTCGACGAGGCGGTCGAGCGGTGGTCGCGCCAGTTCGGCTTCACGCTCCGCGAGCGCCACGACGACCGCGCCTACCTCCGCTGCGCCTTCGAGGACTACTCGCTCGAGCTCCTCGCCTCCGGTGAGCGGCCCGGGTTCGACCACGCGGGGTGGGAGCTCGCGCCCGGCGCCTCCATCCGGGAGCTGGACCTGGCCGGCGAGCTCCGCGAGCGCCCGGGCCGCTCGGCCTCGCTCGCCCTCCGCGACCCCGACGGCTACGGCGTCGAGCTCATCGAGTCGACCGAGCGCGAGAGCGAGTTTCCGGACGTCGCGCGTCTCTCGAGCGAGCTGCCCGGGTTCCACGCGCGTAGGCTCGGCCACGTGAACGTGCTCTCCGAGGACGTCGAACGGCTGTCGCGCTTCTACGTCGAGGAGCTCGGCTTTCGCGTGACCGACCGGCTCGGCGCCGAGGGGATCTGGCTCCATCTGAACGCGGACCACCACGTCCACGCGATGCTCGAGAAGTCGCCCGCGCACTTCCATCACTTCGCGCTCGACCTCGTCGACTTCGGCGAGATGCGCGTCGCGCTCGACCACCTGGCCAAGCACGGCCGCTGGGTCGTCTGGGGCCCCGGCCGCCACGGCGTCGCGGCGAGCCTCTTCGCCTACCTCCGCGTGCCGGAGGAGGACCTGATCGTCGAGCTCTATGCCGACATGGAGCAGCTTCGGCCGGGCCACCGCCCGCGCGACTGGGAGGACACGCCCCACTCCTCGAACGTCTGGGGAACGCTCCCGCCGCGCACGTACTTCCGCTTCGATCCCGAGGCGATCGAAGAGGAGCGCGGCCAGCTCCAGGCGCTCGGCCGCGTCCCCGGCTAGCCGCGCGCTCGCCGGCGGCGACGCGTCTCCGGACGTTCCCCCAGTAGCCGATCAGCCGTCTCGAATGATCGTCACGGTGCCCGCGTCGCCGTCGACGGCCAGGCGGGCGCCCTCGGGCACCGTTTCCGTCGCGACTTCCGCCCCGACGACGGCGGGAACCGAGTACTCGCGCGCGACGACGGCGGCGTGGGAGAGGATTCCGCCCGTGTCGGTCACGAGCCCGGCGATCGACCCGAAGAGAGGGGTCCAGGCGGGCGTCGTCGTCGTGCAGACGACCACGTCTCCCGGGGCAACCCGCGCGAAGTCGTCGCGTCCGCGAACGATCCGCGCGCGCCCGATCGCGCGCCCTCCGGACGCCGGCGTTCCGTGGAGGACGTCTCCGTCGGCGCGGGCCGTGCCGGGGACGCCGTAGAACTTCGCCACCATCGCCGGCACGTCTTTGCCCCGGTCGGGCGCCGGCCCGAGGAAGGGCGGCGGCGTCGCCCGGCGCGCGT
>JALZFU010000394.1 GCA_030861385.1 Actinomycetota bacterium | reverse complement strand
CGCTCGCGTGAGACCGTACCGAGACCACACGGGGGCGGTACTTCCGGATGTACCGGCCTGGCTCACGCGTTCGCGTGACGTGCGCTCGCGGCAGGCGTGATCCCGGCTCGAACGCCGCTCCAGCGAGGGAAGGATCAGGTTTGCGGCAGAACGGGAACCGACTCGGAGAACGCCGAGAACGACTGCGATCCAAGGTCGAGGTTCGATTCCGTCCCAACCCAGTGACGTACGCTTCCGAAAGCCGTGATTTCGAGACGAGTCCAGAAACCGCCCGAGCGTTGCGCCCGTCCGGTACTCACGCTGCGGCTCGGCGGCGGCCGGGCGCAAACCGAGCGGCGGCTCCGGCCGTAAGAGCGAAGGTCGACATAACCGAATGAGACCCAGAACACTCGCACTCGTGCTCGTCAGCGCGGCAATCGGCGTCGGAGCGCTGATCTTCGGGAACGCGTACGCCTCCTCCGGCCACGTCGAGGCAGAGGGTGAGGCGGAGCACGGCGCCGTCCACCAAGAGTCGATGAACGGCTCCGACGAGCACGCAAGCGCGCAGGCCGATGAGGAGAAGGAAGAAGCTGCAGGGAGCGCGGCGGTGAAGATCGCCTGGGCGATCGTCCTCGCAATCGCGGGCACGGCGCTCGTCCCGCTGAGCCCATTGAAGCGGCGCCGCCCGGAGGTCGTCGACGCGCGGGGGAACGAGCGCGCGAGCCGAGCCCCTTCGGTGCCGTTCGCCTTTCTCGCGTCCCTGGCAGCGCTCTCGATCGGGGCGGCCGTCATCCACTGCGTCGTCGTGAGCGAGCATTGGAAGGAGCATTGGTCGTATGGCGCCTTCTTCTGCGCTTCTGCCATCGCGCAGTTCGCGTGGGCCATCTGGATCCTCGTGGCGCCCTCCCGCCAGATCCTCCTTTTGGGCGCGGTTGGAAACGCCGCGATCGTCGCCATGTGGGTCGTCTCGCGGACCGTCGGCGTGCCCCTCGGCCCCGAGGCGGGAGAGCGCGAGGCGGTCGCGTTCGCGGACGTCGTCGCGACCGCTTTCGAAGTGGTGCTCGTCGTCGGCGCCGTCTTCGCGGCCCGCCGGGAATCGGTGAAGCGTCCCGCGCTGCTCGCCGTGCCCGCCCTGGCGTGGCTCGCACAAATCGCGGTCGTCGCTCTCACCGCGGCGTCGCTCGTTACGCTCGTCCAACTCTAGTCTGCTGCCCCTCGAGGCGCGCGCCGTCGGGGGCCCGCGCGGACGCCGCTATCCGATGTAGATCGGGGTGTGCAGCGGAATGAGCCGGTAGAGCTCGATCACGTCCGGGATCGACATCCGGATGCAGCCATGGGAGGCGGCGGTGCCGAGCGAGGCGACATCGTCGGTTCCGTGGATGCCCGCCCCGTCGTGGAAGCCGAGCCAGCGGGCTTCGAGGGGGTTGTCCGGCGACCCCGGCGGGATCAAGCGCCCCGCCAGTTCCCCCGCCCACGGCTCGTCTGGCACGTCCCAGGCCGGGTTGACGGCTTTCGTCTGAATCCGGTAGAGGCCCGCCGGCGTCCGCAAGCCGATCATGCCGACGGCGATCGTGTAGGTCTTGCTCAGCCGCAGGTGGTGGAAGACGCGGAGCTTCTTGTGCGCGCGGTCGACGGTGATGTACCACGGGTAGCGCTGCGCCAGCGCGGCCGTCGTGACGCGCGGACGGACGACGCGCACGGGCACCGGGACGACGCTCGGGTCGTCGGGATCGGCCACCCGTTTCGCGAGCTCCCGCTCGAGCGGGTCGGAATCGACGCGCGCGCCCGTTCGCGAGCGAATCACCCGAAGTCCTCGCGGTCCCGCCTTCACGCGCGCATTCCGTGCGGGCTGGTCGAGCTTGTGCGCGGCCTCGTCTGCGAGCTGCTCGAGGGCGGCGTGCAAATACGTCACGCTCGTCGGCACCTCGGCGTGAACGCGTTCGTCCCGAAGCTCGCGCAGGACGCGCGAGACCACGTTGCCGCGGCGGCTCCGCGCCAACGCCGCGTCGACCATCGCGTCCACGTTCGGGCGCAGGCGAAGCTCCTCGGGCGTGACCGTGAAGCGCTCGCCGCGGTAGCCGACGACGAGCGGCCGGTCGAAGCGCCGCCCGAGCTCGCTCTCGAGCCGCGCCCGTGCCGCGGAGGCGGTGAGCCCGCCCACGTCAACCCCGCCGACGCTGATCCCGCGTGCGATCACGTCCGCTCGGGAGGCGTCGTACGCGAAGACAGCCGCCGCCCCGACCGCAAGCGCTACGAGGCCGACGGCGCTCACGATCACGAGCCGGCGGAGGCGCGTCCGTCGCGGCCGCCCGGCGGTTCCGTCGGGCGTCATCGCCACAGGGCCTCTCCGGCGCCTCCCGCCGCATCGTGGGTGGCGAGCGCCTTCCGCGCAAGCGCGCCGATCGCCCGTAGCGGCTTCACGACACCCGAATCTAGCTCGTCCGCGGAGGGAAGCCGACTCGCAGCGCGCGCGATCGCAGGAATCGGCGCGCATCGGGGCGCACGCGCAGGTAGACGTAGGGCGCCCCGCGAGGCGCCCTCGTCACACGGATCCCGAGGTCGCGAGTCGGCTAGACCTCGTCGGAGGACTCGGGCCCGAGCGTGCCGCCGCCGCTCGTCCAGCTGCTTCCGGCGCCCGTCTCCCCCTCCTCGACTCCCGTTACGTCGTCGACGCTCCCGCCGGGCACGTCGTCGATCTCGTCCGGATCGACGATCTCGGTCTCTTCGTCGCCTGTCTCTTCCCACTCAGTCGAGGACACGCTCTCTCCCTTCGTCGCTCGACGCGAGCATGCCCGACGTGCCGGTCCGTAAAACGAGCGGTCGCCTCAGGACGGTCGCTCGACGGCGCGCTCGAGCGCGAGCGCGGCCGAGTTGATGCAGTAGCGAAGGCCCGTCGGGGCCGGGCCGTCGTCGAATACGTGGCCGAGGTGGCCGCCGCACGTCGCACAGAGAGCTTCCGTGCGCCGCATGAAGAGCGAGCGATCCTCCTCGGTCTCGACGGCGTCTTCGCTCGCCGGCGCGTAGAAGCTCGGCCAGCCGGTGCCGGACTCGAACTTCGTCTCCGACCGGAAGAGCTCGGCTCCGCACCCGGCGCAGCGGTAGACGCCCCGCTCCTTCGCCGAGTTGTACTCGCCCGTCCACGGCGGCTCGGTCGCCTTTTCGCGGAGAATCCTGTACTGCTCCGGCGAGAGCTCGCGCCGCCACTCCTCGTCCGTCTTCTGAACCTTCGGCGGCATCACGAGGCAGCGTACCCGGCGGTGACGCGTAGGCGCGGCGGTTGCTCGTCCGCGCGGGGGCGACCGACGTCGGCGTCGCGAGAGACGAGAGCCGCGTAGCGGCCACCGCGTTCGAGAAGCTCGTCGTGCGTCCCGCGCTCGACGATGCGGCCGCGGTCGAGGACGACGATCTGCTCGGCGTTTCTGATCGTCGAGAGCCGGTGAGCGATCGCGATCGTCGTCCGGCCCTCCGCGAGCCGGTCGAGCGCCTCCTGCAC
>JALZFU010000249.1 GCA_030861385.1 Actinomycetota bacterium | reverse complement strand
CGAGGAGCGAGGCGCTCCAGAGCGCCCCGGTCGCCTCGGCGAGCAGGACGACGAGGAACGACGTCACGAACGCGACCGTGACGAGCGTTCGCGCGCGCTCCGGGCCGTCGGCGGTGCGGAAGTAGGTGCTGGGGAGGGTCTCTGGGAAACCGGCGGATCCGGCGAGGCCGAGAACGAGCTGCACGACGACGGCGACCGCGACCACGCCGTACTCGTTCGCGGGCAAGAGCCGGGTGACCGCGGGCAGAACGAGCACGGCGGTCGAGACCTGGAGCGCCGTCGCGAGGGTGTAGAGCGTCCCGCGCGCGAGGAGAGCGCGCACCGGGTCGAACCCGCGGCGCTCGCCGACCACCGGGGTGACCGGCGCCGGCGCCGTCACGCGTTTTGCCCCTGCGCTGCCGCGACCGTCGTCTCGCAGAAGCGCTCGACGAGTCGCGATCCCCGCTCGCGGAGCGACGCGAGCGGCACCGGATCGGTCGGGCGCGGTCCGACGTCGCGGATCTCGCGCGCGTCCGTCAGCCTTCGAAGCCGGCCGTGCCGCTCGAGCCAGATGTCGACGCAGGGCGGCTTTCCGGCAAAGACGCTCACCGTCGGGACGCGGAGGAGAGCGGCTTCGCGCGTCATCGTCCCCCCCGCCCCGACGACGAGGTCGGCGGCGTACATGAGGGAGCGGGCATCGACCGCCCGCTCCGGTACGACGAGGTTCGCCGCTCCAAGCGCCGCCACCACCTCCCGCTGTTCGGGGTGCCGGGTCAGCACCACGCAGCGCACGTCGTCGCGCGCAACTAGCTCGCGAAGCGCCTGGTCGAAGACCGGGTTGTCGAACCGGTGGTAGACGGCACGGCTCGGGGGCGCGCGCAGGACGACGATGACCGCGCCGTCGCGCTCGAGGCCGACGGAGGCGAGGACGTCGGGATCCGGCTCGAAGTCGCCCAGGTAGAGCTCCTCCTTGAGCCCGTCGTACCGCTCCACCTTCCGCGCGACCGCGCCTTGGCGGCGGACAGAAGCGAGCGGGAGCGGCGCCGGAAGGAGGATCGTGTCGGCGAACCGAAACGCAACATGGTTCGCGGGCTGGTACTCGTAATCCATCGCCGTCACGGCTGGGATGCCGAGCGAGCGGGCGGCGACGAGCTGAGCGTACGAGTTGTGGGAGAGTGCGACGTCGGGCCGCGCGATACGAGCGAAACGGCGTAGGTCGAGCGCACGCGCAGCGATCGCCTGTGCCTTGGCCCGCGGCGCGCTCGGGCTCGGGCCGCCGATGCGGACGACCGACGGCCACCGCTCGCGGGCGAGCTCGAGTGTCTGCGCCGCGTCTCGCGCGGTGATGACGACCTCATGACCGAGCTCGTGCAGGCGCGCCGCGACGGGGGCGAAGAGGAGAGGGTGAGGCGAGTTCGCGAGGTCGATCCAGACCTTCACGCTGCGCGTCCTTCCGCGGCGAGGAGGTGGACGAGGGCGAGAAGCATCGGCGCCGCACCCCAGCGAACGTGCGGCGTCCGGTTCGTCCATAGGCGGCCGCGTTGGTGGACGAGAGCACCGTCGGGACGCCAGAGTCGCCGCCTCGAATACAGGAAGATGGCGCGCCCGAGCTCGAGGTAGCGCGGGTCGGCCGCGGACGCGAGGGCGAACGTCTGGATCCCCTGCGCCGCGCATTGGCTGTCGATCGGGAAGACGGAGCGGTCGGTGAACTTCGGCGTCCCGTCCGCGAGGAAGAGCCGGCGCGCGTAGAACTCGAGGCCGATCGCGAGCTCCATGCCTCCGGCGGCGGCGATTCGGGCGTCTCGGCACACCATGAGCGCCTCCAGCACGTACCCCGTGTGGTAGCCGTCCACCCACCCGAGGCCCGGCCTCTCGCCGTACGGCCACGAGCCGTCAGGACGCTGTCGCCCGACGGTGTACAAGACCCCTCGCTCCGCGGCCTCGTGCAGGTCCTCCCGCCCGACATGGCGGGCGAGACGCGCAAGGAGACCGCAGACGAGCAGGTTCGCGTTGTGAATCGGCGTCCGGTCGCCGACCAGGTAGCCGAAGTAAGCGCCGTCGCCGTCCTCGGTCTGCGGGACTCTTCGCAAGAAGAACTCGCCCGCACCCGCGGCCCGCTCGAGCAACTCCTCCTTCCCGGTCGCCTCGTACGCGTCGAGAAGCGCCTGCCCGGCGAACGCGGTCGCGATCGAGTTCGGCGCGCCGACCGGGTAGAAGAAGACGCGCGTCTGGACGTCGAACGGGTAGCCCCAGCAGGGCTCCTCGTAGCCGGAGAGGCGAAGGCGGTCGAGGAGCGCAACCGCTCGCTCGAGCCGCTCGGCCCGTTCCTCGTCGAAAAGGAAGCCGTCGCGCGCGTAGCTCGAGACGACGGCCGCGAGCGCCGCTGGATTGTGGCGCGGCGCGATTCCGAGGATCGGCCGAAGGTCGAGTGGCGAGCGCTTGACGAGTTGCGTGATGAGCCGGCGGCCGAACGGCCGCCGCACGAGCGGGCCGATACAGCGCACCGCGTTCAGCCCCTCGTACGGGTCGGGCCCTCTCCAGCCGCGCTCCTCTCCCCAGCGAGCGAGGCCGCGGGCTGCATCCGCGACGTCCGCTGAGATCGCGCTCGCGGGCAACTCGCTCGCCCTCACGAGAGGAGCCCGGTTCGCTCCCGGGCTTCCGCAGTCACCGGCAGACGCGCGGCGAGGACGTCGACGATCCGCGGGGCCGCCTCGCCGTCCCAGAGCGGCGGCACCGATGCCGACCGCCGCCTCGCCGCGTCGACGAGCGCGGGGATCTCGCGGATGCGCGCCGGCGCGAGCCCGAGGAGAACGTTCGTCCCGAGCTCGACGGTCACCGGCCGCTCGGTGTTGGCGCGAAGCGTGAAGCACGGAATCCCGAGGTACGTCGTCTCCTCCTGGATGCCGCCGGAATCGGTGAGCGCCGCCGCCGCCCCGGAGAGGATGCCGAGGAACTCGAGGTAGCCGAGTGGTTCGAGGACGCGCACCCGCGTGCCGTCGACCGCGAGCCCGAAGGCGTGCATCGCGGCTGCCGTCCGCGGGTGCGCGGGGAAGACGACGTCGAGCTCGCGTGAGACGTCGGCGAGCGCGGCGAGCGCCTCCGCGAGGAGCGGCCCGTCGACGAGCGCAGGGCGGTGGAGCGTCACGACGAGATACGTCCCCGGCTCGAGCCCGTAGCGCTCGGGCGCCCGCTCCGCGTCGATCCGACCGCGCATAGCGACGAGCGTGTCGATCATCGTGTTGCCGACCTCGTGGATCGCGTCCGCGGGTCGGCCTTCGCGGAGGAGGTTCTCGCGTGCTTCCGGCGAGTGGGTGAAGAGGAAGTCGGAGAGCGCGTCGGCGACGATCCGGTTGACCTCCTCGGGCATCGTCCGGTCGAAGCTCCGAAGGCCGGCCTCGACGTGGCCGAGCGGGATCCCGAGCTTCGCCGCGACCAGGGCCGCGCCGAGGGTCGAGTTGACGTCGCCCGGGACGAGGACGAGGTCGGGCTCCTCCTCGAGCACGACCGGCTCGAGGCGCTCGAGGACGCGGGCGACCTGCTGGGCGTGCGAGCCCGACCCGACGCCGAGGAACCGGTCGGGATCGCCGACGCCGAGCTCGTCGAAGAAGACCTGCGACATCGGGTCGTCGTAGTGCTGCCCGGTGTGGACGAGCACGTGCTCGAACTCGCTCGGCCGCGCGGCGAGCTCGCGGAGGACAGGGGCGATCTTCACGAAGTTCGGGCGCGCCCCGACCACGGCGAGGACCTTGCGGCGGCTCATCGGCGCCTCCGAACCCCGTTCACGACGGGCAACCCTCACTCGCCTCTCCCTCCCAAGCAATTTGTAAGAGCGATCCCTCTCCGTCTGGCCCGCCGACGGTGCCGTCTATACTCGCGAACTCAAGAGATGCGCCGCCGGGCCGATGTTCTAGGTGCCGACGGAGCATCGGGGTCGGGAGCCGAGAAGCTGTGGGATCGCACACGTCGAAACGCGTTGGTCTCTTCGCCGCGGCGCTCTTCGCCGCGCTCGTGCTCGTTTCCGGTGCGTCGGCGGCACGAATCGACACCGCGTTCCTCCAGTATCCGGGCACGGCATTCGAGGGCGGCCAGGCGAGCGCGGGTTTCGGGCGCGTGCGCGCGGCGGGCGCGACGTTCATCAAGCTCACCCTCGACTGGCGCTCGATCGTTCGGCGCGGGCAACCCGCCGACGCGAAGGACCCCGCCGATCCGACGTACGACTGGTCGCGGTTCGACATGCTCATCCTGCAGGCGGTGCAGAACGGCCTTCGGCCGCTCGTGATGGTCGTCCACGCGCCGCCCTACGCCTCGACCGTGAACGACGGGTGGGCCAACGTCGACCCCGACGCCCTCGGCGAGTTCGCCTTCGCCGCGGCAAGACGCTACAACGGCAACTACTTCGACCCGGCCTACGCGGAGCCCCTTCCCCCCGTCCGCTACTGGCAGGCGTGGAACGAGCCGAATCTCTTCTACTACCTCTCGCCGCAGTACAAGAGCGGGACGATCGTTTCCGCCGACCGCTACCGCGTGATGGCGAACCGGTTCACGGCCGCGGTGAAGGCCGTCAATCGCTCGAACCTCGTCCTCGCCGGCGGTACGGGCCCGTTCAAGCGCGTGGAGAACTCCTCCCCGCTCGCTTTCATGCGGGAGTTCCTCTGCCTGCGGAGAAACCTCACGCGGAAGCCGCGCTGCGGCCCCGTCCACTTCGACATCTGGGGTCACCATCCGTACACGTCGGGCGGGCCGAAGCACACCGCGATCCTGGCCGACGACGTCTCGCTCGGCGACCTCCCACAGATGCGCCGCGTTCTCAAAGCGGCTCGCCGACGCGGCACGATCGTCTCCACCGGCCCCGTGCGCTTCTGGGTGGACGAGTTCAGCTGGGATTCCCGCCCGCCGGACCCCGGTGCGATCCCGGCTGCGCTCCACGCCCGCTGGGTCGCCGAGAGCCTCTACCGGATGTGGCGGAACGGCGTCTCCCTCGTTGCCTGGCTCCAGCTCATGGACAACCGCTTCACCGGTCGGTGCGGCAATCCGTACCAGTCCGGCTTCTACCAGTGGGCGCCGACGATCGAGTCCGCGCGCCCGAAGCACTCGCTCGCCGCCTTCCGCTTCCCGTTCGTCGCGTTTCGTCAGCGCGGGCGCGTTCTCGTATGGGGCCGGACGCCGGCGTCGACACCGGGGCGGGTGGTCGTCGAACGGAAGGTGAGGCGGCGCTGGGTGCGAGTCGGGACGCTGCGGACGGGCTCCGGCGGAGTCTTCACCCACCGCTACCGCATTCCCCGCTCGACGTCCTCGCTCCGCGCCCGCTTCCACTCGACCCGGGCCCTACCGTTCTCGCTGAAGCGGGTCCCGGACCGCTTCTTCAACCCGTTCGGCGTTCGCCCCATCAACTGCAACCACCGCGTCGCCGACCAACGCCCCTGACGGACTCCGTACCGGTCAGGCGAGAGTAGAAGGTCTACCCCGAAACTGGCGGCGAAGCCGAGCCGCGCGCCGGGTGGAGCTCGACGTGTAGGCGTTGGAGCGCTAACGCTCGTCCCGTCGGCCGCTCCGCCGAGCCGGCAGACGCGGACACCGACTCCGCCTGTACGAACCTTTACAAGGCCGGGCTTGACCGGGGCTCTTCGGTTGCCGATTCTGACCGGTGCATCGAAGGGGGTCTTCTCTGTCGCTCTTGAAGCAGCCTCCGCGGCCCGCCTTCGCCTGCGTGCTCGCCGTGGCTATGCAGCTAGCAGTTTGGTGCTCGAGTTCGCTCTGCCCGACCACGGCGGCGGCGCGGCCGATCGACACCGGGCTCATGAACGGGAGCTCCCTCGACGATGCGACCTACTTACGGATCCGCCGAGCGGGCGCGAGCTACGTCAAGATCGGCCTTCACTGGGCGGC
>JALZFU010000387.1 GCA_030861385.1 Actinomycetota bacterium | reverse complement strand
GGCCTCGCGCGCTGGCACGGGCGCGGATCCGGCCCGTCCAACTTCCTCATGCTCTTCCCGCTGGTGACGCCCGAGATCGTCATGGGCGTCTCGCTCCTCCTCGTCTTCACTCACGTCTTCACCGTCGTCGGCACGGGCACCCTCGCGCAGATCCTCGGCCACGTCACCTTCTCGATCTCCTACGTCGTCGTGATCGTCCGTGGGCGACTCTTCTCAATCGGAAGACAGTACGAGGAGGCCGCCGCCGACCTGGGCGCCTCGCCGATGTCGGCGCTCGTTCGGGTGCTCCTCCCGCTCCTGACCCCCGCGATCGTCGCCTCTGCGGCCGTCGTCTTTGCAATCTCGATCGACGACTTCGTGATCAGCCAGTGGCTCTCGAGCGGCGGCGGCACCGACACCGTCCCGATTCGGATCTACAGCGCGACACGGGCCGCTCCGCTCCCGTCCACGAACGCGATCGCCACCGTCATGATGGTCGTGACGCTCTTCTCCCTCACGTTCGCTTTCCTCGCCTGGCGCGCCTTCACGCGAGACGAGCGGCGCGCACGCGGGAGAGCGACCCAAGACTTGGCCACCTTCGAGATCTAGCGATGGCGGGCGGGGAGGTTCAGCTGATCGAGCTCACGAAGCGGTTCGGCGACGTCACCGCTGTCGACGCGATCGACCTCGGGATTCGCGGCGGCGAGTTCTTTTCGCTCCTCGGACCGTCCGGGTGCGGCAAGACGACGACGCTGCGTCTCGTCGCCGGATTCGAGCAACCCTCGGACGGCCGCATCCTCCTCGACGGGGCCGACGTCGCGTACACGCCTCCACACCGGCGAAACGTCAACACGGTGTTCCAGAACTACGCGCTCTTCCCGCATCTGAACGTCTTCGACAACATCGCGTTCGGCCTTCGACGCGCGAAGCGCCCGAAGGACGAGGTGCGCCGGCGGGTGGCAAGGGCGCTCGAGCTCGTGCAGCTCGGCGGCTACGAGCGCCGCAAGTCGTCCGAGCTCTCCGGCGGGCAGCAGCAGCGGGTCGCGCTCGCGCGGGCCCTCATCCTGAACCCCGCCGTGCTGCTTCTCGACGAGCCCCTGGGAGCGCTGGACGCGAAGCTGCGCAAGGCGCTGCAGATCGAGCTGAAGGCGCTCCAGCAGGAGGTCGGGATCACGTTTCTCTACGTCACTCACGACCAGGAAGAGGCGTTGACGATGTCGGATCGCCTCGCCGTCATGAACCTGGGCCGCATCGAGCAGGTCGGCGCACCGCGTGAGGTGTATGAGGAGCCGCAGACCCTTTTCGTCGCCGACTTCCTTGGCGTCTCGAACCTGATGGAAGCGACCGCCAAAGGCGCGAGTGACGGCAGCTGCCGAGTCGCCGTCGAGCGGTTCGAGCTCGAGGCCCGAGCCGGCGGGCTCGACGCGACGGGCCCTGCGAAGATCGTGATCCGGCCGGAGCGGATCGAGCTCGAGCCGCACGGGTCGCCGTCGGGCCCGAACCGCCTGCCCGGCATGGTCGAGCGCCTCGTCTACGTCGGCTCCGCGGTGCAGGTGATCGTTCGCGCCGCGACGGGCGAAGCGCTCCAGGCGCTCGTACAGAACACCGGGAAAGCCGTTCCCTACGAGCAGGGAACGCCAGTCCAGCTCCATCTTCCGGCAGACGCCCTGCGCGTCCTCCCTGCGAGCCCTCGGGCACCTGACACCGGGGAGTCGCGTCCGCCTTCGGAAACGCCGGGGTAGAATTCCCCTTCGCGGAGACTGGCGGAATCGCGGCGTGCGATTCTCGAACACCACGCGCTCAGGCGGCTCGAAAGCTCGCGCCGAGCCGAAGGTCGTCCACGGAAAGGTCGCCATGGCAGCGCTGATCACGTCCGAGATGGGGGGAAGCCCGGCCGAGACGGCGTCGCAGATCTGCGCGGAAGCGGCTCCTTCGAGGAGAGAACGCCGAGCGCCACTGGGAGGCGAGATGACCGTCACCGAGCTTGGCGACGCGCTCGCCGCGGGTGCGACCCTGCCCGCCGACTGGTACTCGGACCCGGGGGTTCTCCGTCGCGAGAAGGAGAAGATCTTCCAGAGCGCGTGGCAGTACGCCGGCCACGGCGAGCTCGTCGCGCGGCCGGGCGACTGGTTCACATGCTTTGCAGGGACGATCCCCGTCGTCGTCGCGCGAGACCGAGACGGGAACGTGAACGCGTTCGTGAACGTCTGCCGCCACCGGGGGCATCTCGTCGCCGAGGGCGCCGGGCACCGGGCGACCCTCCAGTGCGCGTATCACGCCTGGACGTACGGACTGGACGGGACGTTGGTGGCCGCGCCGCGCTCGGAGCGGGAGGCCGACTTCGACCCGGACTCGTTCTCGCTCGTGCGCGTCGGAGTCGACACCTGGGGTCCGCTCGTCTTCGTCAACCCGAACGTCGATGCGCCGCCGCTCGAGGAGGCACTCGGCCCTCTGCCCGGGGACGTGGCCGCAAGCGGCCTCGACGTGCAGCGGTTGCGCTTCCGCGAGCGCCGGCAGTGGGAAGTCGCCGCGAACTGGAAGGTCGTGATCGAGAACTACCTCGAGTGCTACCACTGTCCGGTTGCGCACCCGGGCTTTAGCAAGCTGATCGACGTCGATCCCGACGCCTATCGTCTTCGCTCGGACGGCCTCGTGTCGAGCCAGTTCGGCGGCGCCCGCCCGGCGGCCCTGGCAGGCGACGGTAGGGCGCCGTACGACCCGCGCGGCGAGGTCACGCAGGCCCAGTATCACCTCCTGTGGCCGAACACGACGATCAACGTCGAGCTGGGACCGGGGAACCTCTCGGTGGACGTGACTCGCCCGGACGGCACGGGCCGCTCGGTCGGGTTCAGCGACTGCTTCTTCTACGAGGACGTCTCGCACGAGGCGGCGAGCGAGATCATGGATTTCGCGAGCCAGGTCGGTCTCGAGGACAACGCCCTCGTCGAGTCGGTCCAGCGCGGGCTTGCCTCGGGAATGGTCACGCACGGACGGCTGCTCCTGACGAGCGAGCACCTGATCCAGCGCTTCCAGCGCCTCGTCTTCGACGCGCTCGCGGACAGCTAGTCGCACGGCTGGCTTTCCAAGGGGCCGGGACGACTCCTCCTCCGCCGACGCCGGGTTCGAGCGCGACCGCTCGTCGCGAGCCCGTCCCGGAGGAGGCGTCACCGGCGAGAGCGAAGATTCGCCGTGAACGCTCGCGCCTAGGCTGCGTAACGTGAACGACGCTTCCACTCGATGAGCCAGGATCCGGTACAGGAGGGCGTTCTTGCCCAGCTTTCACAAGTCGCGCACGCTGTGGCTGCCCTCAGCCGCGAGCGGACGAAGGAGGGGCTTCTTGCCGCGATCTGCCGGGAGCTCACGGCCCTAGTCGCCGGGCGAGCCTGCGTGGTCTCCCGCGTCGAGCGCGACACGCTGTACGAGGTAACCGCATGCTGGCCCGACAACGCCGATCCGCGGTCGACGTACCCGGGCTACGCGTATCTCCTGGAGGACTACCCGCTCACGCGGGCCGTCCTCGAGACGGGCAGGCCGCGCGGCGTCTCGCTCTCCGACGACACCGTCGAGCCGAGTGAGGCCTTCGTCCTGCGGGAGCTTGCAATGCACGCCGTCTTGATGGTGACGCTCGGGACGAATGAGCGCGCCTGGGGCCTCATCGAGGTCTACGACGACCGGCCGCGCCGCTTCACGAACGGCGAGGCGACGCTCGCCGAGCTGTTCGCCCGCCAGGCGGCTGGGCTGCTCGCGCAGATCGAGAACGCCGAGGCCGTGCAGCGCCTCTACCGCGAGACGCTCGCCTCGCTCGTGAACGCGCTCGGGCACAAGGACGAAGTCACGAGCAAGCACGCCCACGACGTGGTCGACCTCGCCGTCGCAGTCGCCTGCGAGCTCGGCGTAAGCGGAGACGACCTCCGACGGATCGAGCTCGGGGCGCTGCTGCACGACATCGGGAAGATCCGGATCCCGGAGGCGCTCCTGACCAAGCCGGGACCGCTCGAGGAGCGCGAGTGGGGCATCATGCGCCAGCATACGGAGGCCGGCGAAGCGATCCTCGCGCCGATCGCCTCGCTCCGGGACATTCTCCCCGTCGTGCGCTCCAGCCACGAGCGCTGGGACGGGCGCGGCTATCCAGACAGCCTGGCGGGTGAAGAGATTCCGCTCGGCGCCCGTGTCGTCGCCGTTTGTGACGCGTTCCACGCGCTGACCGAAGGACGGCCGTACCGGCCGGCAATGAGCCGCGAGGATGCCGAGCGAGAGCTCCGCGAAAACGCCGGAAGACAGTTCGACCCGAGGTGCGTCGATGCCCTCCTCGCCGTCCTCGGGGCGCAGGACCGCGAGGATCCGCCGCTCCACCGCCCCAGATAGGAGTGCGACTCTCTCTCGGCTTCCGCGTCGACACTACGAAATCGTGGGAAACGTATCGAGGCGAAGCGCGGAGCTCGCCGCGCCCGGCTACCGCTTCGCCGGTAGCGAGCGGGCGTAGCCCGCGCCGAGCTCGACCCACTTCGCGAGCGCGGACTTCGTGTTGACATCGTCGGCATCGAGACGGAGCCACCCCTGCATCTGGCGACCCCGCATCTCCATGGGGCGCGCGTTCGTCGTCGCCGCGAGCGTGTCCGACTCCGACGGGTCGACGCGAACCAATACTCCACCTTGCCCGCTTGCCGCAACGGCCATGTTGCCGCCGATGAGAAAGGCGAGCCCGCCGAACATCTTCTTCTCGGTCAGATCCGGCTCCCCGCCGAGCAGGTCACGGATCCGATCAGCCAACTCCTCGTCGTACGCCATGACGCGATCGTACGTCGGGCGACGAGCGCGACGACGTCTCGTTGAACTCCCCTTGTGCCGACATACTGCTGCCTCTGCGGCTCTGGGTGCGAGTCAGAATCCCCGGAGGAACTCGCTGAGCGCACGCGCAGCGACAGCATCGAGGAGCCGGCCACCGGGCCAGTTGAAGTCGGTTCCGGGGCTCGCGATACCGACCCGGCGGTCGGCGTGGGTCGCGAGGAAGCGACGGGCATCCGCCACGCGGCTGTACGCGAGGGCGGGGCGTGGCCGCGCACCCTCGCTTTTGCGACCTGGGAGAAGGAGCTCCGGCCGGTCGCGGCCTAGTCGTCTCCGGCCTTGCCGCGTCGTCCTTCGGCCGCGGAGCCGAAGACCTCAGGCGTCCGCAGGAACGGGTACGTCGCCCAGTAGAGCTTCACCGGCACGCCCATCTCGTCGCGGACGACCCGCAGGAGCTCGCCCCGCTCGCCGCCGGACACGGTCCGGTAGAGGTCGGGCTCGAGCTTCTCGAAGACGCTCGGCTCCTTCCCCGGCCGGGCACCGACGACGCGCGCCTCGAGTTTCCCGCCCCGCCACGAGAAGATCGTCTCCTGCCCCTCCGACCACCACCGCCCGAGGAGGTGCGCGAGCTCGCCGGGCGGTGGCTGGCCCGGGCGCCACTCGTCTGGGTCGGGGGGAAGCGCGTCCGCCGCCTTCACGGCGAGCGCGACGGCCAGCTCGTCCATGTCGGCGTATCCGTTCGCGAGCGCGACCGCCACGATCTTCTCCTTGCGCATGTACGCGAGACGCGTGATGAAGCCGGGCATGCCGCCGCCATGGCCGCCCAGTACGCGGTCGCCTGCGCGCGTGAGGCTGACGCCGAGCCCCCAACCCTCGGCCCAGGTCTCGTGGTCGGTCATGATCTGCACGCGGTGCATCTCGTCGACCGCGTCCGGGTTGAGGATGGCCGGATCAGGGTCGCAGAGGAAGCTCCCCCAGCGGCAGAGGTCCTCGGTAGTCGACCAGAGCTCGCCGGCGGCACGAAAGGCCGAGTCCGGCCAGTCGCCCTCCCGCCGGACCCCGTCCGCGTAGGGCTCCGTGAAGTACGGTCGGGCGACCGGCTCGGCGCTCGTCCAGGTTGTGCGCCGAAGCCCGAGGGGCGCGAGGAGGCGCTCCTCGACGAACCGCTCGTACGGCGTGTCGGAGACGGCGGTGACGATCTCTCCGAGGAGGACGAACCCGAGGTTCGAGTAGTGCCAGTGCGACGCCGGATCGAGCACCTGCTCGGCCTCGCCGAGGCGCGCGAGCATCTCCTCGCGCGACGGGAGCGCGAGCGTCTCCCAGTACTCGCCCGGCACCTCGCGCTGCAGTCCCGAGGCGTGCGAGAGGAGTCGCCGGACGGTTGGCGCGTGCTGGACGTCCGGCAGGTACTCGGTGAGCGGCGCGTCGAGCGAAACAGCACCCTCCTCACCGAGGATCATGATCGCGGCGGCCGTGAACGTCTTCGTGATCGAGCCGATGCGGTACTGGTCGTCGGGCGTCGCAGGGCGCTCCTCCTCGATGTCGGCGAGGCCGACGGCGTCGCGCCAGATCACGCCGCCGGACCGCGCGACTGCGGCGCTCACGCTCGGGACGCGCTTCTCGGCCTGGGCCGTCGCGACGAGGCGGCGGAGGTCGGACGCGAGTGCCGGGGGTGTGTCGGTGGCAGCCACGGCGGCAGAGTGTAGAGGCGAGTCGGATCGGAACCGCTCTTCCGACGAGCGCGCGCCGTGGTCGGGCTCGTGCCGGGGAGCATGGCGACGGAGGATCTCCCGACCACCGCCGATCATTCGGGCTCGTTCTCGAGGCTCGCCGTACACATCACCGGCTCGGCCGACGGGTCGGGCATCACCCTCTTCTGTGGAGTTACGCGCGCTCGCCCACGGCCAACAGATACTCCATCTCGAACCGCGCGTCGCTGGGGGTACCACGGTTCCACTCGGCGAAGAACGCGTCCAGCGACTCCTCGAACTCGGCTTCACGTCCGTTCGCGCGCGCGTTCTTCTGCGTGACGATGGTCGGGCCGTAGCGTGTCTTGAAGTGCTCCGCAAAGTCGTCAGGACGCCGGAAAGCGGTGACCTCCAACACGTCCCGCTCGAGCGTGCGCCACTCGACGCGGCTCCCCATCAACTGCCGCAGATGCTCCTCGCTACCCCAGAGGGGCGGCGGCTGCGCGCCGGGCGGAGGCGGGGGAGCGAACGGCGCCATCGTCCGAAAGAGCGCGCCGATCATCCCCTCGGGAGTCCAGCTGAGCACCCCGATCGTCCCGCCCGGACGACATACGCGAACGAGCTCGTCGGCCACCTTCTGGTGGTACGGCGCGAACATCGCGCCGATCGCCGACATCACGACGTCGAACGTCTCATCGTCGAACGGCAGGTTCTCGGCGTCAGCTTCGACCCAGTCGAGCTCGATCCCGTCAGCCTCGGCGCGGCGTCGCCCGGCGGCGAGCAGCTCAGGCGTGAGGTCGCTCGCGGTGACGCTCGCGCCGCGGTGCGCGGCAGGGATCGAGGCGTTGCCGGTTCCGGCGGCGACGTCGAGAACACGCATCCCGGCGGCGATCCCACACGCTTCCACAAGCCGTGGGCCAAGCGGGAGGAGGAACGTTTCCACCATCGAGGGATAGTCGCCGGCTGCCCACATCCCTCGCTGGCGCGCCTTGAGCTCCCCGTTCGGTGTCGTCGACGCCACTTTGCCTCCCTCGCTCGTTGACGAGCGCGACCGTACAAGGCCCGGCGCGGCCGTCGCAACCATTCGGCCATGAACGAGATCGAGTCGTAGCGCGAACGGAACACCACCCGCGGCGATCGCGGCTGCGGGAGCGCGGCTCCTGCTGCGGCGTCGTCTCCACCTGCCGTGAAGAGGTCTGCCTGATCCCACCTGACGTCCGCCGCCTCGACTCGTCACAGGCGTCGCGCTCGGGGAGCGTAAACTCAACCGATCGCAGTTCTAGCGCGCCTCCACAACCCGCTCGGCCTCCGATGCGGTTGCCCGCCAGAGTGCGTTTGCCAGCGCTTCGCGCTCGGCCGCGCGTTTCGCTGGTACATCCCGGGGCGCTTCCATACGCCGCTGAGAGGAGAGGAAAGGCGGCGTCGGGCGCAGGCAGAAGGCCGGCGCTTCCGCGAGGACTAACGCAGCCTGCGTCGACGGGCAGAAGCGATCCGGGTACGGAAGAACAGGCAGCAGTAACGTTGCCGGGCGTCGAGCGGCATCGTCGCGACCGTGGTGACGCCGCACGACCGATCCTTGCCGTCGAGTGTGACGCGCGGTGAGGTTTCTCCACGTCAGGCTCGGGGCTCCAGCCCGTTGCCGTCAGGCGTTGGCAGACTTCTACGGGCGCGAGCTCGGCCTAGACACCTCGCTAGCCCGAGCGGATCGACTCTCGTTTTCGATCGGCGAGACGGCGATCGAGTTCGTTGCCCTTTCGGGCGGGCCCTTCTACCACTTCGCGCTGCTCGTCCCCGGGAACCGCTTCGACGAAGCGCTAGCGTGGGCGAGGGCGCGGACGGAGCTCCTGCCCAACCCGGCGTCCGGCGAAATCGTCTTTGATTTTGGTGACTGGCACGCGCACGCCTGTTACTTCCACGATCCGGCGGGGAACATCGTCGAGTTGATCGCGCATCGTGGGATCGGCGAGGCGAACGCGCGCGGCCGCTTCCACCCCGGCGAGCTCGTCGGTCTCTCTGAGCTCGGACTCGTCGGGGATCCGCGTTCGATGGCCGAACGGCTCGCCGGCGGACTGGGACTCGTTCTCTGGGACGGCACACTGGAGGAGCCGGGTCGGTTGGCGTTCGTGGGTGAGCGAGCGCGGACGCTGATCCTCTCGCCTCCCGGACGAGGCTGGTTGCCAACCGCGCGGGCTGCCGAGGCGCACGCCGTGGAAGCTCGTGTTGCGGGCCCGCGCGAGGGGAAGGTGAAGCTGGAGACCGCTCGCTCTTGGATTACGGCGGTCGCTGCGGGATGACCCGAATCTCCCGCTAATCGGAGACGAGGCGAAGGTGATTCCGATCGCGTGGCGATTCGTTCTCACCGTCGCGAAGCCCGCCAAGCACGAGCCGCAGCCGCAGAGGGAGGTGCGTCCGAGAACTGGACGAACGCCACCGCGCTTCTAGATCCGCAGCTAACCGCTCTTCGAGCTCGTCCAAGTTCCGCGCCACTTGCTGGGCGAGCTCGAGCATCGCAGGACGGTAGTCCGCCTTTCGTCTGGTCGGCATGTCCCCTCCCGTCGACGTAGAGACCCCAGGCCCGCGTGCGTCGATCACGCGCGCCGCTGCAGACGTTAGAGCCCCACGTCCACCGGGACAAGGGTAATCCCGAAAGAGCTACGGCGCGAGCGCTTCGCAGAGCGCGGGCGAGAAGCGGTCGAGGCCGTGTTCGACAACCGTCCCGTCGGGGAGGAACGTGAAGTTCCCGGCCTGCGCCCACACGATGCCCGCACCCGGAAGATGGAATGAGAACTGCATTCCGGTATCGGTGAAGACGCCCGGTGTCGTCAGATCGGCATGGACGGAGGCGGGGCCGATCGAAGTCAGCGTGCGCCACGGGCTCGAGATGGTGTGTTCGAGGATCCCGCGGCTGATCTGCCGCCCGTCGCTGAAGGTCATGACGGTGTTGTCGCCGAGAGCGGTGAAGACGAGGTCGAATCCACACGGGCTCTGGTCGGCCGGAATGGTGATCGCGTAGTCGACGTGCTGGGTCGCTACGCTTGGTTGATCGGCAAGCGCCGCCGAGGGAAGCGCAAGCGCGGCGATCAAGGCGAGGAGAACGACGAAGCCTCGCGGGAAAGCGCGCCGTCCAGTGAAGGTTTTCCGGTCGGCCCTTGCGACGTCGGCGTTCGCGCCCATCTCCACTCCTTCCGTTGCGGCCCGTGGCCTGCGCGATCGTAAAGGCAGGCGATCGCCCGCGTTGGGCGATCGGGCAGGTCTGGGTGTATACGCC
>JALZFU010000380.1 GCA_030861385.1 Actinomycetota bacterium | reverse complement strand
AGCGTCGGGTCGCCGAGCGCCCGCGCGAGCGCTCGGCGAAGCTCGCCCGCGTTCCGGACCCCGTCGAGCTCGAGAAGGAGCGACCCCACCCCCGCGCGCGCGAGACGCGTTCGCAGGACGCCGAGCGCGAACGAGAGCGGGACCGTGAGGAGGAAGGCGAGCGTGACCCAGTAGAGGACGTCGCTCAGGTCTTGCCCGCCGAGCGCGTCGACGAGGACGGCGAGCGCGAGCGAGCCGATCGTGACGCCGAACGTCAGGTAGACCGGGGAGAGCGCCCGCCGAAGCGGCGGCGTCGCAGCGAGCCAGCGGCGGACGAGGATCGTCACCGTCGAGGCGATGAGAAGGAGCGCGATGACCTGGATGGTCGTCTCGATCGCGCCGGCGAGCCCGGGCCGAAGGTCGACGAGAAGCGCGTTTCGGGGCGCGTCCGGGTACGTCGGCTCGAGGTCGGCGAAGAGCGTCCAGAGCGGCCGGAGCACCCCCGCGAGGAAGAGTGCGACGCCGACGACGACCTTCGAATCGAGCGACTCGAGCCGGCCGGAGGGATACCCGAGGACGAGATAGGCGAAGAAGGCCCAAGGGAGGTCGTTGACGGCAACGCCGAGCGAGAACACGAAGGGGGTGTTCGATTGCGTGAGCGCACCGAGGAACCAGGCGAACCCGACGACGACCATGGTCGCGGCGACGCGGCTCGAGGGTCGCCGCGCTCGCGACACGAGCCCGGCCGCGACGAACGCGAGGCCGATCGCGGTGCCGAGGATCGCGCGGCCGGTAGGCGCGCCCGGATGGTCGCTCGTGAGGATGAGCGTGAACGCGCCGACCGTTGCGAGCACCGCGAGCGTCCAGACGCCGACGGTCGTCCGCGTGATCACGAAAGGAGCGTAGCGAGGGCGGCTCCGGACAACTCTCCCTTGGGGATGAACCCGGCCGCGCCGCTTTCGGCCACGAGGCGGCCGAAGTCGGAGGCGTCCCGGCTCGAGACCATGACGATCGTCGGGCCGTTCCCGTTGCCCGAGAGCCGCGACGCGACCTCGAAACCGTCGAAGTCCGGGAGTTGGACGTCGAGCAGGATGACGTCCGGATGGAGCTCGCCCGCCGCGCAAAGCGCAGCGACGCCGTTCTCCGCCTCGCCGACGACCTCGTACCCCTCCGCCTCGAGGAGCGCGCGTGCGGTCGTCCGAAAGCCGGGATGGTCGTCGACGATGAGAACTCTGGTGGCCATCCCCTGAGCACATAGTCGCACCGAACTCGCGGGCGGCCCATACGGTTAACCCCCGTCCTCAGACCATCAGACGACGGCGAAGGGCGAGGCCGTTCCGCACGGCGTACCCCTCCCAGTCGTTGTTGAAGTAGGCGTAGACGTCAGCGCGCCCGCGCCAAGCCTCGATCCGCCTCGCCCACTCGTCGAGCTCTGGCGCCGAGTAGTTGCCGTTTCGGCCGCGAGAGCCGTAGTGGAAGCGAACGAACGTCCAGTCCGTGGTCAGCTCGTGCGTCTGGAAGGGCCGCGACGGATTGTCCCCGATGACGAGCGCGGCGCCGTGGGCACGCAGCATCTCGTAGATCTCGGATGCAAACCAAGTCGCGTCGCGGAACTCGAAGCAGTGGCGACCAGGCGGAAGCCGGGCGAGCGCCGCCGCGAGCCGCTCGTCGTCTCGGCGAAAGCGGGGCGGAAGCTGCCAGAGGACGGGTCCCATCTTCGGCGAGGCGAGGAGCGGCTCGATCCGCTCGTAGAAGCGCTCGACTCCTTCGCGGAGGTCGGTCAGCCGCTTGACGTGGGTGAGGTAGCGGCTCGCCTTCACCGCGAAGAGGAAGCCGGGCGGCGACTGCTCGACCCAGCCCGTGACCGCCGAGCGGGTCGGGAGGCGGTAGAAGGTGTTGTTGACCTCGACCGTGTCGAAGAGCGTCGCGTAGTGCTCGAGCCAGCGGCGCGGCGGAAGCCCCGCCGGGTAGACCCGCTCGCGCCAGTGGCCGTAGTTCCAGCCCGAGCAGCCGATGCGGACCGGCCTCACTCGTCCAGCTCGAGCGTGAACCGTGGAAGCCGCCGACGCGCGAGCCGGTTGAAGACGGCGCGGTACTCCTCCGCAGTCGAGTCGTCGAGCGTCGCCGCGTAGCGCTCTCGGATCTCGACGAGCTCGTCCTGGCCGGTCTCGACCAAGTCGAGGTAGTCGCCGTAGCGTTCCTCGGCCTCGTCGCGCTCGGCGGCGTCGTAGGCGCGAAGCGCGGCCTCGGCGTCGCCGATCAGACCCGCGTGCTCGCGGGCGAAGAGGTCGAGCTGGCGCTCGACGAGATCGACGAAGCGTCCGCGCCGAAACGGCATTCGCGACGCCCCTAGACTAGGCGCGCCCTGAGCCTCCTCGTCCGAACGTGGAACGTCTACCACGGCCGCACTCATCCGCCCGGCCGGCCGACGCACCTCGAGCGAATGGTTCGACTTGTAACCGAGGACCGGCCGGACATCGTCGCCCTCCAGGAGGTTCCGCTCTGGGCTCTCGGTCGGCTCGAGCGGTGGAGCGGGATGGCGATCCGCTGGGCGGTCACCGTGCCGGCGCTCCTGCTCGCGCCGCTCGCGCGGCTCGTGACGGAACTGAACGCGGCTCGCCTCCGTTCGCTCTTCACCGGCCAGGCGAACGTCCTTCTCGTCGGGCCACGGGTCGGGCTCCGCGGCCAGCGGCTCCTGCTCCTGAACCCGGACGTGACCAGGTGGGAGTGGCTCTTCGGCGGTCCGCAGCAGCGCTACTGCCAGGCGCTCGACGCTCGACTGGGCGCCGTCCACCTCGTCGTCGCAAACCTCCACGCTACGAACGACCCCGACCGGGCAGTCGGCGAGGTGGCGCGGGCGACCGAGCTCGTGCGCGGCGCCGAGCGCTGCATCTTCTGTGGGGACTTCAACGTCCCCCACCACGCGGTCGCGGACTTCTCGCCGCCGAGCGAGGGGATCGACCAGATCCTCGTTCGCGGCTTCGAGTTCGAGCGGGAGCCCTTCGCGTGGGCGCCCGAGCGCCGGCGCCTCGACGGTCACCTCCTCTCCGATCACGCTCCGGTCGAGGCGGTCCTCGCGTGGACCTGAACGCGGTCCGCGCCGAGCTCCCGGTTCTCGAGCGCTACGCCTACCTGAACGCGGGCACGTTCGGGCCGCTTCCCCGGCGAACGGTCGACACGATGGTCTCGCACCAGCGCGAGCGCCTCGCCGAGGGCCGCTTCGGCCGCGACTTCTTCGAGAGCGCGATGGGCGAGCGGCAGCTCCTGCGGGACGCGTTCGCGCGCCTCCTCGGCGCCGAGCCGAGCTCGATCGCGTTCACGACGTCGACCACGGAGGCGTGCAACACCGTCGTCGCCGGTCTCAGGCTTGCCCCCGGGGACGAGGTGGTCACGACCGACGCCGAGCACCCTGGCCTGCGGGGCGCCCTGCACGCCTGGCGACTCGACGTCCGGGAGGCACCGGTGAGCCGCGCACGGGCCTCGGAAGCGCTGGAGCTCGTCGAACGCGAGCTGACGCCGCGGACGCGTCTCGTCGCGCTCTCGCACGTCACGTGGACGACGGGCCAGGTGCTCCCGGTCGCTGAGCTCGCGACCCGCGGAGCTCCGGTCCTCGTGGACGGGGCGCAGTCGGCTGGGGCGATCCCGGTCGACGTCGGTTCGCTTGGCGTCGACTTCTATACGGCGTCCGGGCAGAAGTGGCTTCTCGGGCCCGACGCGACCGGCTGTCTCTATGTGCGCCCCGACTGGATCGAGCGGCTCGAGATGACGTACCCGTCCTACCTCTCGTGGGAGGACGTCACGGAGCTCGTCCCGTGGCCCGACGCGCGGCGTTTCGAGTCCGTTTTCACACCGACCGCGTCGGTTGCCGGCCTGGCCGGCTCGCTCGCCTTCGCCGAGGAGGTGGGCGGGGAGCGGTTCGCCGCCGCCCGCCTCGTCTCGGAACACTGCCGCGAGCTCGTCGGCGAGCGCGCCGAGGTCGTGACGGAACCGGGCCAGGCCACGCTCGTCAGCTTCCGGCCGTCGGATCCGCCCGACGAGGTCGTCGCACGCCTCGAGCGGCGCGGGGTCGTCGTCCGGGACCTCCCGGGAACCGGCTGGGTCCGCGCCTCGTGCGGCTTCTGGACGAGTGACGACGACCTCGAGCGCCTCGCCGCCGCCCTTTGACGCGCGTTCGCGCCTACGCCATCTCCAGGTCGTCCTCGGCACGGGTCGAGAAGGCGAGCCGCCAGTTCGCGTCGCCCTCGCCGTTCACCGTCAGCCGCCACTCGTAACGGCCGCCGGGCGGAAGGGGCGGACCGGGAAGGTTGATCGCGATCGGGACGTCGAGCGGCGTCCCCGGCTTGAGGCCCGGCGGCCTTCCCGCCTCGAACTCGCCCTCGATCGTCAGCGGCTCCTCGCCGTCGTCCGTCGGGACGAAGACGACGTGGCCGTCGGCGTCGACCAGGTCGAGTCGAAACCGGTGTTTCACGTTCGCGCGATCCCAGGGGACCTCGAAGAGGATCGCGATCGCAAAGGGCACGGGCATCGGCCCGGTGACCGACCAGCCGCCGCCCACGATCGTGAGCTTGCCGTCGGCGACGGCCGCGTAATCCGCGAGCATCATCGTCACCTTCACGCGCTCTCCCCCGGGGCCTGGAGCCCGAGCTGCGCGGCGATCGGGCGCATCGACGCGATCACGTTCCGGATGTGGTCGTCGAGCTCGAGGCCGAGGAGCTCGGCGCCCTTGTAGACCTCGTCTCGATGGACGCCGGCGGCGAACGACGGCTGCTTCAGCTTCTTTCGCACCGACTTCGGCTCGAGGGTCGAAATCCCGTCCGGGCGGACGAGTCCGCAGGCGTGGACGAAGCCGGCAAGCTCGTCGCAGGCGAAGAGGGTCTTCTTGAGCGGCGTGTCGCGCGCCATCTTCAGGTGCTCGGCGTGGGAGAGGACGGCCTCCACGAGCTCTTGCGGGTAGCCCTCTTCCCGGAGGATGGGGGCGCCCTCCTGCGGATGCTCGTCCAGCGTGGGATGGATCTCGTAGTCGAAGTCGTGCAGGAGCGCCGTCGCGCGCCAGAACTCCTCGTCCTCGTGGAAGCGCTCCGCGTAGCCCGCCACGGCGGCCTCGACGGCGAGCGCGTGACGACGCAACGCCTCGCTTCGCGTGTACTTCGTGAGCGTCTGCCAGGCGCGTTCCCTCGTCACGTCCATGGGGCGGGGTAGGATAGCCCGCTTCGCAGGTCCGGCCGTCTGCCCCCGTGGATAGCGTCCTCACCGAGCCGTTGATCGCCGACGCCGTCTCGGACTCGTTCGTGATCGAGGGCGCGCGCCCGCTGAACGGCGTGGTCCGCGCCGCCGGGAACAAGAACGCGGCCCTGCCGATCGTCGCCGCCTGCCTCCTGACGGACGAGCCGATCGTCCTCTCGAACGTCCCCGCGATCCGCGACGTCGAGACGATGCTCGAGCTCGTCGCCGACCTCGGCGTCGACGTCGAGCATCGAAGGGGCGGAGAGGTGGCGATCCACGCCGCCGCGACGCCGAAGGCCGAGCTCGACGAGGAGCTCTGCAGCCGGATCCGCGCGTCCATCCTCCTTGCCGGCCCGCTCCTCGCCCGCCGCGGCGAGGCGATCGTGCCACCGCCGGGCGGCGACGTGATCGGGCGGCGCCGGCTCGACGTCCACATCGACGCGCTCGAGCGCCTCGGGGCCGACGTGCAGATGAACCGCCGCTTCCACATGCGGACAGATGGCCTCGTCGGCGTGCCGCTCTTTCTCGACGAGGCGTCCGTGACCGGCACGGAGAACGCCGTCATGGCGGCCGTCCTCGCGCGCGGGGAGACCCTGATCGCAAACGCGGCGTGCGAGCCGCACGTCCAGGACCTCTGCCGCTTCCTCGTCTCCCTCGGCGCCAAGATCGACGGGATCGGCTCGAATCTCCTTCGCGTTCGCGGGGTCGAGCGGCTGCACGGCGGCCGGTGGCGCATCTGCCCCGACCACATCGAGGTGGCGAGCTTCATCGGGCTCGGCGCCGTCACCGACGGCGAGATCGTGATCGAGGACGTCCATCCGGAGGACCTCGTAGCGATCTGGCCCGGCTTCGACCGCCTCGGCGTCGTCGCCCAGGTCGAGGGAAGGGCGATCCGCGTGCCCGCCCGGCAGGAGCTCGTCGTCCGCGACGACGTCGGCTCGCAGATTCCGAAGATCGAGGACGGGCCGTGGCCGGCGTTCCCCGCCGATCTCACGTCGATCGCGCTCGCGGTCGCGACCCAGGCGCGCGGAACCGTCCTCATCTTCGAGAAGATGTTCGAGAACCGCCTCTTCTTCGTCGACAAGCTCGTCGGGATGGGCGCCCGGATCATCCTCTGCGACCCCCACCGGGCCGTCGTCACCGGGCCGGCGAAGCTCTACGGCGAGCGACTGTCGAGTCCCGACATCCGGGCAGGAATGGCGATGCTGATCGCCGCGCTCTGCGCCGAGGGCACCTCGACGATCGGGAACATCCGGGAGATCGACCGCGGCTACGAGCGAATCGACGAACGTCTCCGCGCCCTCGGGGCGGCGATCGAGCGGGTGGAGGCCTAGGCGCCGTGGCGAAGAAGCGGGTGGTCAGGACCGAGCGGGCGCCGGCGCCGTTCCAGGGAGCGCCCTACTCTCAGGCGATCGTGTTCGGCGACCTCGTCTTCGTCTCCGGCCAGGTCGCGATCGATCCCGAGACGCACGAGTTCCTCGAGGGCGGGATCGCCGAGCAGACCGAGCTCGTGATGCGAAACATCGGCGCGATCCTCGAGGAGGCCGGCTCGAGCCTCGAGAACGTCCTCAAGTGCACGATCTTCCTCGCCGACTTCGCCGACTTCCAGGAGATGAACGACGCGTATCGCCGCTTCGTCGGCGAGAACCCGCCCGCGCGCGCGACCGTCGAGATCGCCTCGCTCCCCTCGGGCGCTCGAGTCGAGATCGACGCGATCGCGCACGTGTAGCAGCTCGCGCGCGGTTGCCCCGGCCGCCCCGGGCGAGGACGGGGGAGGCGATTACCCTTCCGCTCGTGGACGTCATCACGACCCACACCAACACGGACTTCGACGCGTTCGCCTCCATGCTCGCCGCTCGACGCCTCTACCCGGGGGCGGTCGCGGCGCTCTCCGGCTCGCTGAACCGGAACGTCCGCGACTTCTACCGCCTGCACGCCGACGAGCTCGCGTTCGCGGATACGGGAACGGTCGACCACGGCGCGATTCGTCGGCTCGTCGTCGTCGAGACCGTGCACCCCGAGCGGCTGGGCGAGTTCGAGGAGGTCGCGCGGCGGCCGGGCGTCGAGGTGGTCGCCTTCGACCACCACCAGCCCGAGCGGCCCGGCTGGATCCCGAGCGAGAATCTCGTTCTCTCGGAGGACGGCGCGCTCACGACGACGATGGTCGGGATCCTCGCCGAGCGCGAGATCGAGGTTACGCCGCTCGAAGCGACCGTCTTCGCCCTCGGGATCCACGAGGACACGGGCTCCCTCACGTATCCGGGAGTGACCCAGCGCGACGCCGACGCGCTCGCCTGGTGCCTTCGCCACGGGGCGCGGCAGGAGATGGTCGGGCAGTACCTTCACTCGCCGCTCGCGAAGCCGGAGCGCATGCTCCTCGAAGCGCTCCTCGGCGCGCTCGAGTCTCACGTGGCGGGCGGGTTCGAGGTCCTCGTGACCGCGGTCGCGTGGCCCGAGTACGTGGACGGCGTCTCGAACCTCGTCCACAAGGTGGTCGACCTGACCGACGCACGGGGCCTCGTCGCGCTCGTCGAGATGGGAGAGCGCGTCTTCTGCGTCGTCCGAACGAGGGTCGCCGAGCTCGACGCGAGCATCGTCGCCGCCACGCTCGGCGGGGGCGGTCACGGACAGGCGGCGTCGGCCGTCTTCCGCGGCTCGCTCTCGGAAGCCCGAGAGCGCGCCCTTTCGGCGCTCCCGACGGCGGTCCGCCGTCCGCTGCGCGCCTTCGACGTGATGTCTCGCCCCCCGCGCTTCGTTGCGCCCGAGGACACGGTCGCCCACGCGATGGTCGAGTGCCAGCGCCACCGGCAGAGCGGGATCCAGGTCGGGAGAGAGGGCCGCCTGGAGGGGCTCGTGACGCGCGAGGACCTGGACAAGGCGATCGGCCACGGGCTCTCGCACGCGCCCGTGAAGAGTGTCATGACCTCGAACGTCCTCACGTGCTCCGAGGAGACGCCCCTCGCCGAGCTCCAGCGACTCGTCGCGGGAAGCGACGCGGGCCGCATACCGGTCGTGAGAGGCGACACGGTCGTCGGGGTCGTCACGCGAACCGACGTTCTGCGCGCGCTCGACGAGCCCGTCGAGGCAGTTCCCGCCCGCGCCGGAACCCACATCGCCGACCGCCTGGACTCGCTGACGCACCTGGGGCGCCTTTTCGAGGCGATCCAGGCGATCGGCGAGCACTTCGAGGGCGTCTACCTCGTCGGCGGCGCCGTGCGAGACGTCCTCATGGGGGAGCGGAGCTTCGACGTCGACGTGGCCGTCGAGGGGGACGGGATCGCGTTCGGGGACGCGCTCGCGCGGGCGCTCGGCGGGCGCGCCGTCCCGCACGAGAAGTTCGGGACCGCCGTCGTGATCGGCGAGGACGGGACGCGCGTCGACGTCGCGACGACTCGGACTGAGTTCTATGACTACCCGGCGGCGCTTCCGCGCGTCGAGCGGGCGACGCTTCGCCAGGACCTCTTCCGCCGCGACTTCACGATCAACGCCATGGCGGCGTCGCTCAAGGGCGAGGACTTCGGCCGCCTCGTCGACTTCTTCGGCGGCCTTCGCGACCTCGAGGACGGCGTCGTGCGCGTCCTCCACAACCTCTCGTTCATCGACGATCCGACCCGGATCTTCCGCGCCATCCGTTACGAGAACCGCTACGCGTTCGCGATGGATCCCCACACGCAGGCGCTCGCCCGCGCCTGCGTGGAGATGGAGCTCGTCGGCGAGCTCTCGTCCGCTCGCCTGCGCGACGAGCTGCAAGCGCTTCTCGACGAGGAGCGGATCGACCACGCGATCGCGCGGCTCGAGGAGCTCGGCGTCGCGGCGGCGATCCATCCGCACCTCGCCGCGGACGGCGAGGCGGTCCGCCTCGTCGCGGCCGTGGACGACGCGCGCCGACGCTACGCGGCGAAGCTCCCGCGCTGGCGGCTTCGGCTCGCCGTCCTCGCGCGAAGGCTGCCGCCGGACGAGCTCTTCGACTGGTTCGC
>JALZFU010000360.1 GCA_030861385.1 Actinomycetota bacterium | reverse complement strand
CTCATCTACACCTCAGCACCTCCCAACTCTAAGCAGAGTGAATAACACCGAGCACTCCCTCTCAAAACAAAAAACCTCGAGGCTAGGGTCGGATCGGCGCTCGCGCGTTTCGAGAAGGGCGATCCGTCGGCGACGTTCTCGCGCCTCGGGCCGCTCGCCGGCCGCCACCCGCGCTCCGCCCTCGTCCGCTTCCACCTCGGGCTCGCGCTCCTCTGGCTTCCGAACCTCGGGGAGGCCCGACGCCAGCTCACCCTCGCCCGCCGCGCCGACCCGAACGGGTTCTACGGTCGGCAGGCCGCGCGAATCCTCACTCGCCTGCGCGGCGCTGGATAGGACCGGGAGAACCGCAAGATGGGCCGTTCGGCCCATGGCGGTGTCGGTTCCGTCGTGGCAAAGTCGCGCCACGGGCGAACGCGTTTCGCCACATTCGGCCGTCGACGCCGCGGGAGAGCGGCTCTACGGTGGAAGGAGGACTGCGGTGGCGGAGGGGGAGGAGAGAAGGGGAGCGTCGGACGCGCTCCTGCTCGACAACGAGGAGGCGCGGACGCTCCTCCAGCTGGGGCAGGAGACGGGGACGCTCACGCACGAGCAGGTGGCGATCGTTCTCGAAGAGATCGGCGCGGACGAGAGGTTGGCGGACGAGCTCTACCGTGAGCTCGAGCATCTCCATGTCGACGTGGTCGACGAGACGCGGGAGGGTCCGGGCGTCGACCTCGAAGCCGGGGAGCGCGAAACCTCGACGGACGCGCTCCAGCTCTTCCTGAAGGACATCGGTCGCATCCCGCTCCTGACCGCGGCGCAGGAGGTCGAGCTCGCGAAGCGGATCGAGCGCGGCGACCCCGGGGCGAAGCGGACGATGGTCGAGTCGAACCTCCGCCTCGTCGTCTCGATTGCGAAGCACTACCGCAACCAGGGCCTCCCGTTCCTCGACCTGATCCAGGAGGGGACGATCGGGCTCGTTCGTGCCGCCGAGAAGTTCGACTACCGCAAGGGGTTCAAGTTCTCGACGTACGCGACGTGGTGGATCCGTCAAGCGGTCGCGCGCGCGCTTGCGGACAAGGCGCGAACGATCCGGATTCCCGTCCATGTCGTCGAGAAGCTGAACAAGATCGGCCGCATCGAGCGGAAGCTCCTGAGCGAGCTCGGGCGCGAGCCGAGCTCGCCCGAGATCGCGGAGGCGCTCGAGCTCGACGTCGATGAGGTGGAGCACCTGCGCCGAAGCGCCCAGGCCCCGGTGTCGCTCGAGAAGCCGGTCGGGGACGAGGAGGACTCGGAGTTCGGCCACTTCATCGCCGACGAGACGCTCGAGGCGCCGGACGACGCGGCGGCGAGCGTCATCCGGGACGAGACACTGAAACGCGTTCTCGGCATGCTCTCCTACCGCGAGCGGCGGATTCTCGAGCTCCGCTACGGGCTAGCCGGGGAGCAGCCGCGAACGCTCGACGAGGTCGGGCGCGCGTTCAACGTGACGCGCGAGCGCGTCCGTCAGATCGAGAGTCAGAGCCTCCGAAAGCTTCAGGCGATGGCGGAGTGCCAGAAGCTCCGCGAAGTCGCGGCGTAACGCCGCCTCTCGAGCGCGGCGACAATCGTTAGCCTCCGAGCCGTGGCGCTCGAGATGCGCAGCTCGTGCGAGCGGTGCGGCCGCGCTGTCGACTCCCGCGGGGAGGCCTACATCTGCACCTTCGAGTGCACGTTCTGCGCGTCGTGTGCTTCCTCGCTCGGCGCCGTCTGCCCGAATTGCCGCGGCGAGCTGGTCCGCCGGCCGCGCCCGCCGACGACGTGAACGCGGTGGGGAGCGAGGAGCCACCGAAGGGGTGGCTGGACGAGCTCTCGGAACTCCTCCGAATCCCGAGCGTCAGCGCCGACTCCGAGCATGTCGACGACGTCCGGCGCGCCGGGGAGTGGGTCTGCGACTTCGTTCGCGGCGCCGGCGGCGACGCCGAGCTCGTCGAGACCGCGTCCCACCCGCTGGCGCTCGGCGAGGTCCGCGCGAGCGAGGGCGGAGACGACGCGCCGACGGTTCTCGTTTACGGGCATTTCGACGTCCAGCCGGCGGCGCCGATCGAGGCTTGGGACTCACCGCCGTTCGAGCCGACCGTCCGCGACGGCTGGCTCTACGCGCGCGGCGCGGCCGACGACAAGGGGAACCTCTACCTCCTCCTGAAGGCGGCGGCGACGCTCGCCGCCGAGGGACGACTTCCGGTCCACGTCCGGGTCGCCTGCGATGGCGAGGAGGAGACGGGCGGCCACTCGATCGTCGACTACCTCGCGAGCGACGAACGCGGCGCCGACGCGTGCCTCATCTTCGACGGCCCGATGCCGAAGCGCGACGTGCCGGCCTTCGAGGTCGGAACACGTGGGCTCGTCTACTTCCACGTGCGCGTGCGAACCGGCGAGCGCGACCTCCACTCCGGGCTCTACGGCGGCGCCGCGCTGAACGCGACGCACGCGCTCATCGAGGCGCTCGGCGCTGTGATCGCCGAGCCGAACGAGCTGAAGCGCGGCGTCGTCCCGCCGACCGACGAGGAGCTCGTCGCGTGGGCCGAGCTCGACCCGGGCGCCGCTGTCCTCGCCGATCAGGGGGCGCGACCGAAGGACGAGCGGGCGGCCGACGACTTCTACCTCCGGACGTTCGCCGGGCCGGCGGTGGACGTGAACGGTCTCAAGGGGGGTGAGCCCGACCTCCAGAAGACCGTCCTTCCCGCGACGGCCGAGGCC
>JALZFU010000330.1 GCA_030861385.1 Actinomycetota bacterium | reverse complement strand
GATCGAGGCGCTGCGGCCCTACGCCGACCGGATGCGCGAGCTCATGATCGGGACGGCGCGAGCAACCCCCGCGCGCGGGTTCCCGCTCCTGGAGGCGCGCGAGGACGTGCGGGGTGTCGCGCTTCTGCCGTTGACGGGGGACCGTGGCCTCGCGGGCGGGTTCAACGCCCAGGTGCTGCGCCGCGCGCTCGCGCTCGAGCGCGACGCACGCGGGGCCGGGCAGGACGTCCGCTGGCTCGTCGTCGGGAAGAAGGGCCGCTCGACGCTCCGCTTCCGCCGGTACGAGGTGGAGTGCGCGTGGACCGACCTCACCGACCGACCCTCCTACGCGGACGCGAGCGCGATCGCGCACAAGGTCGCAGACCTCTTCACCGCGCGCGAAGTCGACCGCGTCGTCATGGTCTACAACCAGTACGTCTCGGCGCTCACGCAGCGCGTCACCGAGGAGGATCTGCTCCCGATTCCGCGCCGCGTCCTCGAGGAGGACGAGCGCCGAAGCGCGTACGAGATCGCGCTCGAGGGCGACTTCATCTACGAGCCGGACCCCGAGATCATCCTCGAGCGCCTGCTTCCGACGTACCTCGAGACGACGATCTTCCGCGCGCTCCTCGAGTCGGCCGCCTCCGAGCACGGGGCTCGCATGACCGCGATGCGTAACGCTTCCAAGAACGCAGGCGAGCTCATCGATCGCCTGACGCTCGAGATGAACCGCGCGCGGCAAGCCGAGATCACGCAGGAGATCCTCGAGGTGGTCGCCGGCGCGGACGCTCTCACGCAGTAGCGTCTTGCCTGACGGGCGAGGGAGCGGCGGCCGGTTCCCGCTCATCGTGCTCGTGCTCGCGCTCGTCGGCGTACTCGCCGCGGCCGGCTCGGGGCTCCAGGACACGCCGCTCCCCGCGCGCGGCGGCTCCGGGCAGCGGGATGCGGGGCGCGGCGGCCAGCGGCTGACGATCGCGTGGGGCGACGCTCCCCGCTCGCTCGACCCCGCCTTGGCGGTCGACCGGACGGCGGAGAACCTCGTCCTGAACATCTTCGACCCGCTCGTCCGCCTGGGTCCGCACCTCGAGCCCGTTCCCAGCCTCGCGAGCCGCTGGGAGACGAGCGACGGCGGCCGCCGGATCACGTTCGTGCTGCGGCGACGCGCGACCTGGACGAACGGCGAGGGCGTCACCGCGGCGGACTTCGAGTACGCCTGGAAGCGCGTTCTCGCTCCCGAGACGCACTCGCCGAGCGCCTCCCGCCTCTTCCCGATCGCGGGCGCCGCCGCCTACCACGCCTGCTCGGGCGACGACTGCTCGCGGCTCGCCAGGGCCGTCGGCGTTCGCGCCTCAGGCGAGCGTCGCCTCGTCGTGACGCTTGCGGCTCCGCGCCCGTGGTTCGTCGGCGAGCTCGCCGATCCGGCCTTCCTCCCGGTCCCGCTCGAGACCGTCGAGCGGTTCCGGTCGCGGTGGACGGACCCTGAGAACATCGTCACGAACGGCCCCTTCTCGCTCGCCGAGCTCGACGAGGACTCCGTGTCCCTCGTTCGCAACCCCACCTGGCGGGAGGCAGCGCGGGTCAACCTCGGCCGCGTTGACGGACGCTTCGTGCCGAACGCCGCCGCCCGGCTCCAGGCGTTCGACGCCGGCATCGTCATGGTCCTCGACGGCACCGGCCTCCCGAGCGACGAGCTCCCGTCGCTTCGCGAGCGAGAGGAGTACGAGACGTACCCGGCGCTCGGCGCGTACCTCTACGCGTTCAACCTGGCGACGATCGAGGACGTGCACCAGCGTCGCGCCATGGCGCTCGCGATCGACCGCGAAGGGATCGCGGCGAACGTGGTGGGAGCGGACGTAACGCCGGCGACGCGGTTCGTCCCACTCGGGGCACCGGACCGCGGGGAGCGCCCACCGCAGTCGCCGTGGCTTCCGCCCGGCGGTGACCTTGACGCGGCGCGCCGAGAGCTCGCGCAGGCGCGGGTCGTCAAGCGCCGCGTCACGCTCCTGCACGTCGATGCGCGGGGAAACGGGGACATCGCGAACGCCGTCCGCGGCACGTGGCGCTCACTCGGGATCGAGACGGCGATCCGCGCCCGAGACGCGGAGCGCTACCTCAACTTCCGCGGCCCCCTCGGCGCGGGCTCGGTCGACGTGTACCAGCTCGAGACGAAGTACAGCTACCCGGACGCGTTCGCCGCGCTCGACGACTGGACGTGCGGTGCGGAGCGAAACAAGACGAACTTCTGCAGCGCCCCCTACGACGCCCTCGTCTCGCGGGCGCGACTCGAGCCCGACTCGGCAGTGCGGGAACGGCTGTACGCGAGCGCGGAGCGGATCCTCTCCGGCGAGCAGGGGGCGTTTCCGGCCGCACCGGTCTTCTGGCCGACGTACGAGAACCTCGAGTCGCTCAAGGTGAAGGCCTCGTTCTCGATCGACCCGCTTGGTCGAATCGACCTCGCGGCCGTCAACGTCCGCTCGTAGCACCGCGCTCCCTGGCCGGCCTAACCCCGAGGCGCGCGCGTCGTCTATACGGGGGACCGAGCCGCCTTCGCGCGCGCGGGGCGTGTCGAGTAGACTCGCGCGCCGAACCGAGGCTCGAGGGGCCCGAACCCGATGGCGACTGTCGCACCCGAGACGACCGAAGCGCTCCCGGCCGGCGCCGAGGGCGAGGAGCAGATCGCGGGCAAGTCGCCGCGCGAGCTCTTCTGGGCGCGCTTCAAAGAGGACCGCGCCGCGCTTCTCGGGCTCGCCATGATCGTCGTCCTCATCGTCCTCGCCGCGTCGGCCGGCCTCATCGCGAAGGCGGTCGGCCACGGGCCGCACGAGGCGTTCCTCTTCGAGACGACGGACGAGTTCGGGATCCCGAACGAGGCGCCGAGCGGCGACTTCCTCTTCGGTGCGGACGCAAACGGCCGCGACGTATTCGTCCGCGTCCTCTACGGCGCGCGGACGTCACTCTTCGTCGCGCTCCTCGCGACCGGGCTTGCCGTCGCCTTCGGGATCATCGTCGGCCTCGTCGCCGGCTACTTCGGCGGTGCCGTCGACACCATGCTCTCGCGGACGCTCGACATCTTTCTCGCCATGCCGACGCTCCTCTTCGCGGTCGGCATCGCCGCCGCGTGCGGCACCACCGCCGAGGGGTGCCTCGGAGGGCTCATCAAGCCGAGCCGCGTCCTCGTCGCGGTCATCATCGCCCTCTTCACGTGGCCGTACATAGCCCGCATCGTACGAGGCAACACGCTGTCGATCCGGGAGAAGGAGTTCGTCGAGGCGGCCCGCTCGCTGGGGGCGGGAAACGGCCGGATCATGTTCCGCGAGGTCCTGCCCAACCTCGTCGCGCCGATCATCGTCTATGCGACGCTCCTCATCCCGAGCAACATCCTCTTCGAGGCGGCTCTCTCGTTCCTCGGCCTCGGTGTTCCCGAGAAGATCCCGTCGTGGGGCGGCATGCTCTCCGACGCGTCGGAAGGCGGCCTCTACCAGACGGCCTGGTGGCTGATGCTCTTTCCGGGCCTCTTCCTCCTCGCGACGACGCTCGCCTTCAACCTGCTGGGCGACGGTCTTCGGGACGCGTTGAACCCGAGGAGCGGGCGCTGACGCGGCGAAACCTAACTTCTCACCAGGGCGCTCGTCCCAGCCCCTAGTGGTCTCATTCCATCTATCGGACAACAAGGAGGTACGAGCCCGTTGAGACCTTTTCACCGTGACCTACGCGAGCCGAGACGCCGCCGTGCGCTCCCACTCGCCGTCCTGGCACTTGCGCTCGGGCTCTCGCTCGCCGCGGCAGGGTGCGGGGGAGGCGACGATGGCGGGGGCGAGCAGCCCGGCGGCCAGGGCGCCCAGGCGGGCGGCGAGCCGAGGAAGGGCGGCACCTTCCGGATCGGGATCGAGGACGCCTTCGAGTTCACCGGCGGCTTCGACCCGACCGGCGAGTACCTCAGCACCGCGTGGAGCCAGTTCCGGGCGTTCCTCGCCCGGTCGCTCGTCGGCTACAACCTGAAGCAGTCGGACGAGGGCGGAAACGACATCGTCCCCGACCTCGCGACCGATATCCCGGAGCCGACGGACGGCGGCAAGACCTACACGTTCCATCTCAAGGACGGGGTCAAGTTCGGCCCGCCGGTCAGCCGGGAGGTGACGTCGAAGGACGTCCTCTACGCGTTCGAGCGTATCGGGACCCCGGATCTCGTCGCCCAGTACGGGCTCTACTACCAGGAGATCGCCGGGATGAACGAGTTCCAGAGCGCGGGCGGTCTCTCGAAGAAGGGGAACACGATCTCGGGGATCGAGACGCCCGACGACAAGACGATCGTCTTCCACCTCAACAAGCCGGTCGGCGACTTCCTCTACCGCGTCGCCATGCCCGCCACCGCTCCCATCCCGCGCGAGGTCGCGGGCTGCTTCACGCAGGCGGGCGAGTACGGGCGCTACGTGATCTCCTCCGGCCCCTACATGCTCGAGGGAAGCGACCAGCTCGACGCGTCGAGCTGCTCGGCGCTCAAGAAGTCGGGCCCGATCAAGGGCTACCAGCCGGACAAGCAGATCGTCTACGTCCGAAACCCGGACTACGACCAGGGGACGGATGACATCCGGGAGAACTTCCCCGACCGCTTCGAGTTCACGACCTCCTCGAACCTGGACGACATCCTGGAGCGGATCACGGCGGGCAACCTCGAGACCTCGGACAACGCACCGACCCCGAAGGTGCTCGCGCAGTACTCGCGTGACCCGAACCTGAAGAACCGGCTCTACAGCTACCCGGCCGACGGGATCTACTACATGACGATGAACCTGTCGCAGCCGCCCTTCGACGACATCAACGTCCGCAAGGCGGTCAACGCGGCGATGGACAAGCGGGCGCTCCAGCGTGTCCGCGGCGGCCCGATCCGGGGCGAAATCGCGACGCACGCGATCGCGAACAGCATGTTCAACGACGAGCTGAAGGACTACGACCCGTACCCGTTCGACCGAAACCAGGCGAAGGAGTACATGAAGCAGTCCAAGTACGACACCGACCAGGACGGGCTCTGCGACGCGCCCGAATGTAAGGGCGTCCTGCACCTCGCCTCCGCCGGTGCGACGACCGACCCGCTCAACCCGATCATCGAGGAGTCGTTCTCCTCGGTCGGGATCGAGCTCACGACCCGGTCGGTCGACAACTACTACCCGATCCTGAGCACGGTCTCGAGGAACGTCCCGTTCTCGTCCGCGCCGGGCTGGTTCAAGGACTACCCCGACGCGTACACGTTCATGGGGTTCCTGATGGACAGCCGCGGGATCCCGTCTTCGGGAACCGGGAACTACAACTACTCGCTGGTCGGAGTGACCCCCGAGCAGGGCAAGAAGCTCGGCGCCAAGGGGAACCTCCAGGAGACCGCGCGGGTGAGCGTGAACGACCGGATCGACGCGTGCATACCGAAGTCGGGCGACGATCGCCAGCAGTGCTGGGAGGACCTCGACAAGCACATCATGGAGAACGTCGTCCCCTGGATTCCCTGGAACGACATCCGGGATCCGTTCATCGTGTCGGACAAGGTGACGAACGTCTTCTACGACCAGTCCTCCGGCTCTCTCTCCTGGTCGCACATCGCCCTCAAGAAGTAGGCCGCCGAGAGCAAGACGGAAGGAGGGGAGCCGCCCCGTAGCGCGG
>JALZFU010000244.1 GCA_030861385.1 Actinomycetota bacterium | reverse complement strand
GGCGAGAGCTGCGCCGCGCGCGCGAGCGCCCGCGAAGCTGCTGCGTAGCCGTTCCGTGCGGTTGCTCGCGCCGCCGACTGCTCAAGCTCGCGCGCCGTCTCCTCGTCCGGGCCTGCCGCGGCCGCCGCACGATGCCAGGCACGCCGATCGGCGTCAGTGACTCGATCGAGGACGCTCGCGAGCGCCAGATGAGCGCGCTGGCGGTGGGCGAACGTCGCACTCTTATATGCAGCCGAGCGAACTAGCGGGTGCTTGAAGCGGATCCGTCCGTCGACGACAGAGACGAGACCCGCCGCGTCCGCCGGCTCTAACGCGTCCACGCTCACGCCAAGCGCGCGAGCCGCTTGCGCGACCGCGTCGAGCTCCCCGGCGTCGTCGGCGGCGGCCAAGAGCAGGAGCGTCTGCGTCCCGGGGTCAAGGACGCGGATCCGCGCCGCGTAGCGTTCTTCCACGGTCGGTAACTCGTTGCCGTCGAATGCGACACCGGCGCCTAGCTCGAGCAGCGCGAGCGGGTTGCCGCCGGCGCTTCCGACGACTAGCTCGGCATCGTCGGCGGCGAGTCGCTCTCGGTAGCGCTCGTCGAGAAGCGCACGCGACTGTTGCTCGGTCAGCGGCCCCAGGTGCAGCTCGCGGGCGCCCGGGACGATGACGGTAGCGCCCTCGCCGACACGTACCGAGAACAAGGTTGCGACCCGGTCGGCCGTGAAACGCCGCACCGCGAACGCGATTGCTTCCAGTGATCCCGCATCGAGCCAGTGCGCGTCGTCGACGAGACAGAGCAGGGGGCGCACTTCGGCCGTCTCCGAGAGCAGCGTCAGCGTCGCAAGTCCGACGAGCAGGCGGTCGGCGCCGCCGACGGCGTCGACGCCGAACGCCGATCGCAGCGCAGTCGCCTGAGGGGCGGGGAGGTTCGGTACGCGGGCCACGAGCGCGTGGAGGAGCTGATGGAGAGCCGCGTACGGGAGCTCGGCCTCGGACTCGACCCCGACGGCGCGGAGGATCAGGAATTCGTCGCCCGCAAGCCGGGACGCCTCCTCGAGAAGGGCCGTCTTTCCGATCCCGGCCTCGCCGCGGACGATGAGCGCACCGCTCCCTCCCGCGCCTGCCGCCCGCACCAGCTCGCGGACGAGCTCGAGCTCGTTGACCCGCCCGACGAGCACGCCCGCATCCTCTACCGGTAGGTCAGGCGCGGCAAGCGGCGCGATTACGACTAGCCACTCAGCGGATTCGACCGGCAGACGTCCGTCCTACCGTCGAGACATGCAGAGACACCCCAATCCCGGTACAGCGGTGGCGGTGCCCTACGTGTTGGCCGACGGGGAAGGCGAGGTGATTCGCTGGTTCGGCGACACGATCACCGTCAAGAGCGCCGGGCCGAAGCTCGACGTCTCGCTAATCACTGCCGTCGCAGGAAGCGAGCTGCCGCTTCACGTTCACGCCGAAGCCGACGAGGCGCTGTTCGTGCTCGAGGGATCGCTCACCGTCTTCGCCGGCAGCGAGAGGCTCGCCGCATCCGTCGGCGCATTCGTCTTCTTGCCTGCGCAGGTTCCGCACACGTTCGCGGTCGAGTCCGGAAGCGCGAGGCTACTCGCGATCAGCGTCCCGTCGAGTTCGCTCGCGATGTACAGCGAGATCGAGGAGCGGTTCGGGGCGCGCGAGATGCCGGCCCGTCCCCGGGAAACCGACCTCGCCGTTGTCACGCCGGCGCTCGAAGAGCACGGCGTTACGGTTATCGAGCCGCCTGGGACGGGCGCGAAGCAAGCGCCGGATGGTCGTCGCCCCGGCGGTTCTCGCGGAAGCACAAGGCCCACGACACGGTGAAAGGAGGGAGGTGAACTCGAGGATGTGGGAGATCCGATGCTTGTTGCCGGCGGAGGGCGGACCGCCTGCAACGGCGGTTGCTGATCGCGTGGCTCGTCTCCACGATCGCCTTCGCGATCACGACCGGCGGTCCGGCGCGAGCCCTCGCGCTCGTCCCACCGGCCGGGCTCGTGCTGACGCTTGTCGCGTCGGGTGCGTTTTGCCCGCAGCGGCGTCTCGTGGCGACGGCACTCGCCCTAGCTTCGCTCGGGCTCGTCGCGATGACCGCGGCGCTATAGGCGCTCTCGTCTCACGATCGCAAGGGAGGAACGAATGTTGACCATGGAGGAAATGGACGAGCGGGTCTCGATCCGCGACCAGCTTTCTGACGACCCCGGACCGGTCATCCTGATCAACACCTTCAAGGTCGCTCCGGAGGACGCGGACGCGCTGCTCGAGGCTTGGGCGGCGGACGCGGGCTACATGAAGCAGAGGCAAGGATTCATCTCGACGCAGCTCCACCGCGGCGTCGCAGGTAGCTCGGTGTTCGTGAATTACGCCGTCTGGGAGTCGGTGGAAGCGTTCAGGGCGGCGTTCGCCGATCCGGAGTTTCGGGCCGGGTTCGCACGCTACCCGGACAGCACGGTGACGTCGCCGCACCTCTTTCAGAAGGTCGCTGTCCCGGGAATCTGCGTCGACCGCTAGCTCCGTCGCCGTGCGGTCGAGCTTCGAGACCTCCGAGTCGTAGCGTCGGCCCGCCTCCCGTTGCTGACGACTCCGATCGGCGAAGCCACAACGTCAAGTCCCGCCGGGCCCTCGGGTTTGCGGGACTTGGCGTTTGCCGGGAGCGAAGATCGGACCCCTCGCTGACGGGAGTCGTGGCCGGCCGATCGCCAGCGCCCGAAACGCAGCTGTTCACAATCGGCGTGCGGCGAATCACCTCGACGTGCGAGGAAGGCGGGAGCTTCCCGAACGCCGGCAGCCGACTCTCGCGGGAATCGCGCGCCACTTCCCGTGCCACCACAGCGCGCGTTCGCGGAGTCGCCAGGAAAGGCGAGACTCGGAGCGGCGGCACCGTACCCGTCCAGCCGGAACATTGCGGCAAGCCAGCGGCGGACGGATGCACAGGCTCGCTATCTCCTCGCGCACGAATTAGTACGGCTCGCGCCGACGCGTCGGCCGCGGTGCTCGTAGTTGCGGAAGCGGCCGCGCGCGCAGCGCGTGTAAGGCGGAAGCCCCCGCTCCCGAGAAACCCGTCTACCCCCGGGCGGGGTGCCTGCAGTCCGGACCAGCCGTAGTCGCTAGCCACTCGCCTGATTCGACGCGGTCTCCGGCGGTGGAGCCTTGGGCGCGCACGTAAGCAAACGGCGAGAAAGGAAACGTGATGGCGCGAACCGGACATAGCTCACGCGACGGCGCGATAGGACCGGCCTCTGGGAAGAGAACCAGCTCGGGGGCGAGTCGACCCGGCAACGTTCGCGCAGCGCGACTGTGGATGATCTTGTCCATCCTCGCCGTCGTGATCGCCGCGCTCGGAACCGCCGTCCGGCCGGCGGAAGGCTCGGCTTACACGTACAAGATCACGACCAAAGGCGCGATCACGGTCGACGTCCGCGTCTTCCGCCGCACTGTCGCCTCGACGTACGCAGACAGGCGCGGATGGACGCGAGCGGGAATCAGTTTCCGGCGCGTTGGCGCGACAAGTCGGAGCGACTTCACTCTTGTTCTTGCTGCTGCCGACCAGATGACGCGCTTCTCGAGCATCTGCAGTCCGCTCTACAGCTGCCGTGCCGGCCGTTACGTCATCATCAACCAAAATCGGTGGCGCTACGGCGTCCGTCACTGGGCGGCCACGTTGCTCGCTTACCGCAAAATGGTTCTCAACCACGAGACGGGACACTGGCTCGGACTCGGTCACCGCTACTGCCGCGCCGACCGATCGCTCGCCCCCGTCATGCAGCAGCAATCGATCTCGCTTCAGGGCTGCCGGCCGAACCCATGGCCGAGAGCCGGAGAAGTTCAGGCGGTCGCCTTCGCCACAGTTCTCGGCGGAAGCGACTTCGCGTGGTGGGAGTGACCGACGTCCCGCGCGCGACTGACGAGTGCCGGATCAAGTTCGCGTCTCCGTAACGGGCTGCCACGCCTGCGACGCGCGCCGCAGCGGTCCTCGCCAGCGCGTTCCGAGACGCGGAGCTAGTCGGGCTCCTGGTCCCTCGTCCGCGAGCTCCGGCCCGACCCGGCGATCGAGGAGGTGAAGGCGATCGACGGCGCCATCCTGTGGGCGACGAGACGCGATGCGATCAACCGCAGCGTGATGCGCAAGCTGATCGCCGGGGCCGC
>JALZFU010000243.1 GCA_030861385.1 Actinomycetota bacterium | reverse complement strand
GTGGAGGACGCTCGCGCGGCGCCTCCGCTCGGCCGGGGCGATCCGCTCCTCGCCGAGTCGATGGCCGCCTGCGTCGCCGTCCCGATGATCGCGCACGGCGGCGGGCTCCACGGCGTCGTGACCGTCTATGCCGCGAGCGCGCGCTCGTGGCGCTCCGACGAGGTGCAGGCGCTCGTCGCGCTCGCCGCCATGGCGTCCGCGGCGCTCTCGAACGCCGAGCTCTACCAGCGCGTCGCCGAGGAGAAGGAGCGAAGCGACGCGATCCTCGCGAACATCGCGGACGGCATCGTCGCCGTCGACCGCGAGGGGAGCATCGTCCTTTGGAACTCGACGGCGGAGCAGATCACCGGAGTCCCGGCGCCGGAGGCGCTCGGGCGACGCATCGGCGACGTCCTCCAGCGCGACCTCGGGCGCGAGGACGGGGCGGCGGGCGAGCGCGAGATCGCGATCGTGCGCGGCGGGAACGAGGTCTGGCTCTCCGTGAGCGAGGCCGTGATGCACGACGCCGCAGGCGGCGTCGTCGGCCGCATCTTCGCCTTTCGCGACGTCTCCGGGGAACGAGCGGTCGAGCAGATGAAGTCGGACTTCGTCGCCACCGTCTCGCACGAGCTCCGGACGCCGTTGACCTCGATCTACGGATTCGCGGAGACCCTCCGTCGACGCGACGTCGGGTTCGGCGAGAGCGAGCGCGAGACGTTCCTCGGCTACATCGCCTCGGAGTCGGAGCGCCTGATCGGGATCGTCGACGACCTCCTGAGCGTCGCACGAGTCGACGCGGGGACGCTCGGGCTCACGCTCGCTCCCACGGACGTCGCGGACGTCGTCCGTGAGACGGTCGAGCGCTTCACCGGCGCGGGCGACGCACGGCACCGCTTCGTCCTCGACCTTCCAGGCGCCGCCCTCGTTGCAGACGCCGACCGCGCCAGGCTTGCTGAGGTCGTGCACCACCTGGTCGACAACGCGGTCAAGTACTCGTCGGAAGGCGGGACGATCGTCGTCTCCGCACGTCGGACGGCCGACGCGGTCCAAGTCCGCGTCGTCGACGAGGGCGCCGGCATCCCGCTCGCCGACCGCCAGCGGATCTTCACCAAGTTCTTCCGCGGGGATATGGGCGCGCAGGCGCCCGCCCACGGGACGGGGATCGGCCTCTTCCTGGCGCGCGGCCTCCTCGCCGGGATGAACGGACGCATCTGGGTCGAGTCGAGCGAGGGCAGGGGGTCGGCCTTCGTGTTCGAGCTCCCGGTCTCGAACGCGGCGCGTGCGGGTATGGAGGAGTGAGGGCCGCAGACGCGGTCTCGCATCGCCCAGACGACACATAGCACCCATCGTTGGCAACGGTTCTCGTCATCGACGACGAGGCGCCGATCCGGTTGCTCTGCCGGGTCAACCTCGAGGCGGAGGGCCTGGACGTCCTCGAGGCGCCCGACGGCCGGGCCGGCCTCGACCTCGCTCGCAGCCGGGGGCCCGACGCGATCCTCCTCGACGTGATGATGCCGGGTCTGGACGGATGGAGGGTCGCGGAGGAGCTTCTTCGCGACGAGCGCACGCGGTCGATCCCGATCGTGTTCCTGACGGCACGCGCCGACGTGCGCGACCGCGCCCGCGGAATCGACCTCGGCGGCCTCGACTACGTGACGAAGCCGTTCAACCCGATCGAGCTCGCCCCGCTTGTCCGCGAGGCGATCGCGGCGGCGGAGCGAGGCGAGCGCGAGTCCGTCCGCTCGGAGAAGATCGCCGCGCTCCGCGGCCTCTTCGAGAGCGGCTAGCGCCCCGAGCGCAGGCGGAGGACGACGACGATCGCGTCCGAATAGCCACGGTAGGGGCCTCGGACGGCGCCGACACCAGCGCGGCGTGCCGCCCGCCAGACAAGCGTCCGGCAGTGTGCCGGGCTCGTCAACCACGTCCGGACGATCCGGCGCGGGCGTACGGCGCCCGTGGTCGCCCAGGCGAGGTTCTCGCGCGTGCCGGGACCGATCACGGCGTGGTCGAACGCGTCCGTGCGAAGGAGACGGACGGCGTAGCGGTGAGTGCTCCGCTGGAGCGGCGAGGCAAACCGAACCGGCGGCAGGGCCCGGGCGGCGCGCGTCTCGTTCACCGTGCGGAGGATCCCTCGCTCGATCTCGGTCGGGCGACCCGCTGCGGCGGCCGGTGCGGCGAGTGAGGCGACGAGCAAGAGAGCGGCGGCCGTCGCGAGAAGCTCGCGGCGCATCGCGGCACCGTAGCGCCATTCTCGCCGGTGTGCAGTGACAAGTGTCTTCTGTGGAGCGACGAAACGCCGTCTCGTCCGCGCGCCCCGACGCGGGCGAAAACGAGCACCGCGCCGCGACACCACGGCGGGCGACGGGAGCTGCCGCCCCGAGAGCGTCCCCGACGCGACGACTCTGTAAGGGAGGCGGCAAGGGACCTGCAAGGACGTTCGATTCCCGTGCGTCGGTGGTACGTTTCACGCACACGACGAGGGGGGTCGGCGGGTGGGGACCACGGTGGCCGGAACGCGTTCGAGAACCGCTGCGAAGCTCGCCCTCGGCGCGGTGCTCGCCGTCGTCGGGCTCCTGGGCGGCGCGTCCGACGCCTCGGCGCAGATCCTCCCGCAGGCGACTCCCGGCGACTACTGCGCGGACCGATCCCCAGGCGGCCTCACGCCGGCGCGCTCGCGCGCGTTCATCGACCTCCACGTCTCGCCTTCCGGGTCGGGGTCGGTGACCGCCAGGCTCTGGCACCAGTACGGCTTGAGGGAGTGTGTCCGGACGCAGCCGGCGACGTGTCCTGAGTACAGCTGCCACATCGAAGTTCAGACCGTCTGCGAGTACCACTGCCAGCACAACCACATCGCGCCGTATCCCTGGACGGTCGAGCTCGTCGGTACGCCGAAAGCGGGCTTCTATCTCCAGGGGTGGTCGGGGAACTGCGAGCCGATCGCGGCCGCCCCCCGCTCGAGCTGCATCGTCCGGATGACCACGGACCAGGCCGTTACCGCCCGGTTCGGGAAGGTCCGCGACACGACGCCTCCCTCGGCTCCCGTCCTCAGCGCGACCCCGGGGAGGTACGACGCCACGCTGGCCTGGACCCGCTCGACCGACACCTTCTGGCTCGGCGGCTACGACATCTTCAAGAACGGGATCCGCACCGCTCGGTTGAGCGCCGGGGCGACGAGCTTCAGGGTCACCAACCTTCTCTGCCAGACGACCTACCGCTTCCGCGTCGAGGCGTGGGATATTGCGAACGCGGCGACGAGCACCGAGGTCACGGTGACGACGGGCGCCTGCTCGGTGGCGGTCGCCCCCCGGCCGAACACGGTGATCCACGTGGCGCGGGTCCGCCGCCACACCGCGTACTTCCACTGGGGCTACACGGGGAGCGTCCGCGCGACGAAGTACCAGTGCAGGCTCGACCGGGGACGGTGGCGGCGGTGCCGACCGGGCAAGACGTATCGGAACCTGGGGCGGGGCTGGCACCGCTTCTCCGTCCGGGCGGGGAACGCAAACGGGTGGGACCGGACGCCGGCGAGACGCCGCTTCCGAATCCGCTAGACCGCGAGCCGAGGGCCGTGCTCGCTCCTTCGAGGGCGGCCGATCGAGCTACGCTTCGCGCGGCGGGACGTGGCGCAGCCTGGTAGCGCGCCTGCTTTGGGAGCAGGAGGTCGCGAGTTCGAATCTCGCCGTCCCGACTGAAATCGCCCTGCCGGGCGCTCTCCCGGCTGCTCAACCGCCGATCAGTTCTTTGAAGGCCGGCTCGTCGCGAATCGGATCGAAGTCGGAATCGTCCTTCGCGTAGGAGCGACACCGCTCCCACAGCTCGATCGCCTGCCGGAGGTGCTCGATCGCGTCGGTCGTCCGGCCGGCGAGGCTCTCGCAGCAGGCGAGGTTGTAGAAGAGCGCGCCGTACTCGGGATGGGCCTCGATCAACTCGCGCCCGCGGTCGGCCGCCTCGGCGTACTCGCCGGCCTCGTAGAGGGGTCTCAGCGGGGCCCACAGCTCCCAGCCGTCGGGCTCGTACGCCTTTCCCGGGACGCCGCCGACCACGATGATCGTCGTCCCGGGCTCCTCGGCGAACGCCGTTCGCCTGACACCGGACCGCACGAACGCAAGCGTGCCGGCGGGCGCGTCCAGACGCTCGCCGTCGAGCTCGAAGACGGCGCGCCCTCGCACTACGACGTAGAGCTCCTCGTTCGGGTCCTCCGACTCGTCGTGCTCGTTGATGATTCGATCGCCGGCGTCACGGGCGGTCCACGCAGTGGCGCCGAAGGCGGTGATGCCGAAGTGAAGCCGTACGGGCCGGAAAGGGCAGCGCCCGTCGTCCAGCTCGGCGATCTCGTCGAGGTGTGCGACGGCGTAACCACTCATAGGACCTCCTTCAGGTCGTTGCGTCGCTCGCCACAATCCGGGCGAGTCCTCGAATCTCGCGGTCCCGCTCCGAGACGGCGTCGTTTCCGGAGCGAAGGAGCGGGAACGAAGCACGCGAGGCGCGGGGCGGGTCGCGGCGGGCCGCCCCGCGAAGGGGTCTATTCCTCGTCCTCGAGCGCGCCGCTCTCGACTGGCTCGTCCGTCGCCGGAGGCCGCTCGACGTCCGCGCCGCCGTCGTCGAGGGTGCCGCTCTCGACCGGGTCGTCGGGCTGCCCGGGATCCGGCTCGTTCACTAGCTCTCCGTCGCGACCGGCTGCTGCATCGCCGGCGTCTCGGGCGCTTGGCGGTACGGGTGCTCGTCGGCGACGTCCTCCTCGTGGTACACGCTCTCGGCGTTGACCGCCCAGATGTCGTGCTGTGTCCCGAGGACGGCGTTCTCGACTGCGCGGATGGCCGTCAGCATGGAGTGGTCGGAGTTGTTGTAGCGGTGTAGGCCGTTGCGGCCGACCTGCTGGAGGTTCTCGATCGTTTCGAGCCACTCACGGATCACCGCGACGCGCTCGGCGTAGTCGGCGTCGTACATCGGGTACGCCTTCGGGACGCGGACCGCATAGCCGCGCTCCACCTTGCTTCGCGGCGCGAGCCCGAGCTCCTCGAGCTCGCGGGCGGCGAGGTCGACGAGCTCGTCGTCGGACATCGTCCAGAGCTCGTCCCCGGCGAAGCAGAAGTACTCGAGCCCCACGCAGGCCTTCGAGGCGTCGGGCACCATCCACGGGCTCCACGACCGATAGTTCTGGATCCGTCCGACGCGCACGCCCGGCTCGTGGATGTAGATCCAGTTGTCCGGGAAGAGGTCCTCCCCGTCGAGGACGAGCGCGACGGTGAGGAAGTCGCGGTAGCGAAGGCCGCGCGCCGCCTCGATAACCTCGAGGGGCGCGGTCGGGCGCACGACGTTGGCCGTCGTTCGAAGCGGGAGCGACGAGATCACGTGGCCGGGGTCCCAGCTCGCGCCGCCGGCGACCACTTCGCGCACGCGGCCGGCCTCGATCCGGAGCCGCTCGACCGGCGTCCCGAGACGGACCTCGCCGCCGAGGGCGCGGATCTCTTCCGTCATCGCCTCCCACAGCTGGCCGGGCCCGTAGCGGGGGTAATGGAACTCCTGGATGAGGCTCTTGACCTTGTTGCCCTCGTTCCCGAAGAACGCGGCCTTCGCCGCGCTCGTGAAGGAGAGCCCCTTGATCCGCTGCGCGGCCCACTCGGCGCGAAGCTCGGAGGTCGAGACCCCCCACACCTTCTCGGTGTAGGAGCGGAAGAAGAGCTCGAAGAGCCGCTTGCCGAACCGGTTCGAGACCCATTCTTCGACGCTCTGCTCGTTCCCGCGCGGTCTTGCCTGCGCGGCGAGGTAGGAAGCGAACGCCCGTGTCAGCTCGAGCGCGCCGAGCTTCCGAATGACGTCGGAGCCGCGAAGCGGGTAGTCGAGGAAGCGCTTGTTCCAGTAGATCCGCGACATGCGCGGGCGCAGGAGGAACTCGTCGGCGAGGACCTCGTGCCAGAGGCGCTCCACCTCCTTCGACTTGGTGAAGAAGCGGTGGCCCCCGAGGTCGAAGCGGTAGCCGTCCCGGACGACCGTCTTCGCGAGACCGCCCACCTGCTCGTCCGCCTCGAGGACGACGACCGGAAGGTCTCGCTTGGCGAGCAGGTAGCCCGCGGTCAGACCCGCGGGGCCGGCGCCGAGGACGAGCGTCGGGCGCCGATCGGGCTCGGGGAGGGAGACGGTCTCACTCTCGGGAGTCAGGGAAGCGGTCATCGGATGCGGCCTGGGAGGAGCGGCGCGCGACTCCTACCCATCCACGGCTTTCGTATAGACGTCGACTCGTACGCCTCTCGGAACGTGCTCAGTGTACGGGGGAGCGGCGGACGCGATCCGGGTGAACCGTTCGTCCCGCGCGAGTGCCCGCGTCCATTGACGCGTGCGAGCGCGAACGAGGGCCGTCCACTCGGCGCTCCACTGCCTCTTCTCCCTGATCAAGGGACGCACGAGGAAGACGTGCGAGCCTGCCGGAAGCCCGTCGAGAAGCGGCACGAGCGCCTTTCTCACGGAGGTCGTCTCGAGGCGTGGAAGCGCATCGCGCCAGTCCATCACCCGCGGCTCGCGCACGGGGCCGAGCGGCGTCGCGTAGCGATGGTCTCGGCCGAAGTAGTAGGTGAGGACCGGGACCTGCTCGGGCTGCGTCGAGAGGATGACGTCGTCGGGCCCCACCCGCTTCTCGAAGCGTGCGGCGACCTCCCGGATGTTCGCTTTCGAGTTGTCCGCCAGGAAGCCTCCCCAAAAGAGGGCCACGAGCGCGAGCGCGACGATGCCGAGTCGTCCCGCCCGCGGGACTCCGGCCGCGGAGAGGATGAGCACGGGCCCGACCAAGACGCCGAGGTAGCGGTTCGCCCAGGCGGGCGAGACCTGCGAGTAGAGCCAGGCGGCAAGGAGGGTGGTCACGGCGAGGACGAGGATCGCGAGGACGAGGGTCCGCTCGCGGCTCGCAGGTCCGCGGACGCGCTCCGCAAGCCCGACGGCGGCGGCGAGGACGAGCGCGACGAGGGATCCCTGGCCGCTCATGACCGCCACGACCGCGCCGATGAGCTCGAGCGGCGAGGGCGGGTTCGACCACGGCGCTCCCGTGTGGAACGCCTGGTACAGGAGCGTCGGGACCCAGGGCGTGAAGGCGAGAAGGGCAGCGCCGAACGCGAGCGCCCCGTCGGTCAGAAGGCCGCGACGATCGTCGGCCGAACGGACGCAGAGCGCGAGCGCGGCGAGCGCCCCGAGTGTGAAGAAGAGCGCCCAGTTGTGTGTGTAGAGCATGAGGGCGAGGAGGAGGGCGAAGACCGGGACGTAGCGCCGGCGCCGAAAGACGAACGCGTGCGCGAACGCGGCCGTCGCCAGGATCGAGAGCAGGATGACGAGCGAGTACATCCGCGTCTCCTGCGCGTAGACGGTGATGAACGGGTGCAGTGCGGCAAGGAGCGCCGCCACCCATCCTGCTCGGCGTCCGAACAGGCTCGAGGTCGCCCAGAGCGCGGCCGGAATCGAGGCGAGCGCGAAAAGGAGCGAGAGCGCGTGCGTGTCGGCCTCGCCGGTTCCGGCGATCTGCATCCAGAGGTGCAGGAGGAGGTAGTAGAGGGGCGGCGAGCCGTCCTGGCGGAGCACCGTCGGAATCTCGGTGAACGGGAAGGACGAGATGCCGACGGTGACGCCCTCGTCGATCCAGAACCCGGCCGCGAGCGCGCGCGTTCGAATGAGCGTCGAGAGCGCGAGCAGGAACGCGAGGATGGCAAGGACGGCGAGGCGGCTCGACGCAAGCGCGCCGAGGCGCGGCACGGCGCGCCCCCGAACGGCATGCGTGGCCACCGAAGCACGATATCCACGCCCGCTTCCGCCCTGGGTGGCCACGGCGGGCGCGAGCCCCCGTTCGGAACGCGTCCCTAGCCGGCGCCGGTCGTCCCGAGACGCGCGGTGCGCAACCTCGACCACCCGCCGTACCGCGTCATGAGGAGGGCGAGCCCCGCGAGCGTGATCGGGACGAAGAGGACGAAGCGCAGGAGGACGAGGTACGAGAGCGCCTGCGAGCCGGTGGCGCCGAGCGAGCCGACGGCGAAGACGACTGCGGCGTCGAACGTCCCGACGTAACCCGGCGCCGCGGGGACGAGCGCGAAGAGGTTCGCGAGGGCGACGACGTAGAGCGCCCCGAGGAGACCGAGCTCGACGTCCGCCGCGTCTGCGACGGCGACGTAGACCGCCGCCTCGAGCGTCCAGAGCGCGAGCGAGAGAACGAGAAGGGCGACGCCGTGCGCGCTCGCGAGCGCCCGGGTCGGCGCGGCGAGCGGGCGAACGACGCTCCGCGCCCGCTCGGTCAGCCGCGAGCGACGAAGGAGGAC
>JALZFU010000287.1 GCA_030861385.1 Actinomycetota bacterium | reverse complement strand
GCTGCTCGGGAATGAGGATGACGTCGGCGCCTCCGGCGATCCCGCTCATGACGGCGATCCAGCCGGTGTGGCGACCCATCACCTCGACGACCATGACCCGGTTGTGCCGGCCGGCCGCCGCCGAGAGGTCGAAGACCGCCTTTCGGAGCCGCAGTCCCGACTCGATCCGCTCGTCATGGGCCGTGCGGTAGTCGCGGTAGACGGCGCGCGCCGTCGCCGCGTCGTCGTCGCGACACCCCGTGAGCGCGAGAGCGGCGAGCGTGAGCCCGGCGGCCGCGAGGGCGGCGGCCTCGCTTCTCATCCGAAGAAGGCCTTCGCTACGTCGTACCACTCGCCCGGCACCGTCTTGAGCTCGGCGACCGCTTCCGCGAGCGGAACCTCGACGATCCGGTCGCCCTGGAGCGCCGCCATCGTCCCGAATCGCCCCTCGTGGACGAGGTCGGCCGCCTTTAGGCCGTAGCGCGTCGCGAGGATCCGGTCGCGCGGCGTGGGCGAGCCGCCCCGCTGCACGTGGCCGAGCACCGTTACGCGCGTCTCGTAGCCCGTTCGCGCTTCGATCTCGTGCGCGAGAGCGTCGCCCACGCCGCCGAGCCGGACGTGCCCGAACTCGTCCGCGGGGGACGGCGCCTGCGCGACCGTGCGCCGGTCGCCGGACGCGTACCCGAGCTCGTAGCCCTCGCTGACGACGACGATCGAGAAGTCCTTGCCGCGGCGATGACGGCGGCCGATCTCCTCGCAACACTCCTCGACCGTCATCGGCTGCTCGGGAATGAGGATGACGTCGGCGCCTCCGGCGATCCCGCTCATGACGGCGATCCAGCCGGTGTGGCGACCCATCACCTCGACGACCATGACCCGGTTGTGCGACTCGGCCGTCGTGTGCAGGCGGTCGATCGCCTCGGTCGCGATCGACACGGCTGTGTCGAAGCCGAACGTGTAGTCCGTCGCCGCGAGGTCGTTGTCGATCGTCTTCGGGACGCCGACGACCGGAAGACCGTGGTCGGCATGCAGGCGGGCGGCGACGCCGAGCGTGTCCTCCCCTCCGATCGCGACGAGGGCGCCAAGGCGCCGGTCAGCTACGTTCGCGAGCAGGCGATCGACAGCCCCGTTCGACTTGAACGGGTTCGTTCGAGCGGTCCCGAGGATCGTGCCGCCGCGCGGGAGGAGGCCCGAGATCTCGCGCGGCCCGAGCGGCTCGAGACGGCCCTCTACGAGCCCTCGCCACCCTTCGCGGACGCCGACCACGTCGTAGCCGCGCTCGAGGGAGCGGCGGGCGACCGCTCGGATGACGGCATTCAGACCGGGACAGTCCCCGCCGCCGGTGAGGAGGCCGACCCGGCGCGCCACTCCTAACTTTGCCCGCGGCTGGTCGTCTCTTTGGTCATCGTCGTGGAGAGCGGGCGCAGCAGCTCAGCCGGATGCCGAAGGCGGGAATCGAACCCGCACGGGCCGGGGGCCCACTGGATTTTGAGTCCAGCGCGTCTTCCAGTTCCGCCACTTCGGCGCGACGTCCCCTCTCCGAACAGATTAGCGAGAGGGGCTTGAACAGTGCCGAAGCTGCCGCCATAATCGGCCCGCGTAGCGGCCGGGCCTGCCGCGAACGCGGGCTCGCGCACCGCTCTATGACATTCGACCCAACGGCGCCCGAGGGCGCCAAGTGCAAGGCAAAAGAGGAGGAGAGGTGAAGAAGAAGACATTGCTCGCGTTCCTCGTGACGCTCCTCGGCGCCCTCGTGCTCGCGATGGCCGGGTGCGGCGGCGGTGACGACGAGGGAGGCGGCGACGGAGGCGGCGGAGGAGGTGGAGGCGGCAAGACCGTCAAGATCGTCTCCGACCTTCCGCTCCAGGGCTCCGACCGCGTGCAGACGACGCAGATGGTCCGCGCGATCGACTTCGTCGTGAAGGACGCCGGAGGCAAGGCGGGCGACTTCACGGTCCAGCATCAGTCGTTCGACGACGCTACGGCGGCGAAGGGCGCCTGGGACGAGGCGAAGTGCGCCGAGAACGCGCGGAACTTCGTCGAGGACGAGTCGGTCCTCGGCGTGATCGG
>JALZFU010000279.1 GCA_030861385.1 Actinomycetota bacterium | reverse complement strand
TCCTCCGCCTCCGCCCGGTGGCGGTGTGCACGGGACTCCCGTCTGCGCGAAGCTGACGATGTCGAAGCACAGGGTGAAGGTCGGCCTCCGCACGACCGTGCGTGTGCGCGTGATCAACGACAACGGACGTCCGATGCGCAGAGTCCGCGTGATCGCCCGCGGCGCCGGGGTTCGTACCGGAGCGAGAACTGGTGCAGCAGGATACGCCCGGCTCACGCTTCGCCCCCAGCGCGTGGGAGTGATCCGGATCCGGGTCGTCGGAAGCACGCGATGTGTCGCTCGGGTCCGAGCCGTCGCGATCTTCAAGGCGGCCGCGGAGCTCACCGGCTAGCGCCGGCCAGACGACGAGCCCGCCTGTCGCTCGCTCTCGGGCGGCAGGCGGGCTCTTCCGCGTGCTGGGTGCCGGCGTGCCGGTTAGAGGGCTCCTACGAGCCCGAGACGGGGCCCGAGAACACGCTCGCCACCGCGCTCACAAGCGTCATCCGCGCTAGCGTCGGGCCGTGCTCCTTCTCGGCGCGATCCTGCTCGCGGTCTTCGTCCTTCCAAGCAGATGGGGCGTGACCGCGGTCGCCATTGCTGCGGTCGTGGAAGTGGCGGAGACCGCGTTTTGGATTCGCCTCTCGCGGCGCCGCCCCGCAGAGGTCGGGGCGGAGGCGCTCATCGGCGCGATCGGCAAGGCGGTCACACCGTGCCGCCCGGGCGGCACGGTGCGGATCTCCGGCGAGCTTTGGCAGGCGCGCTGCGAGGCCGGCGTCGACGCCGGCGAGCGCGTACGCGTCGTCGCGCGGGACGGGCTCGAGCTCGAGGTCGCCCCCGCCGGCGCTCAGACGTAGCCACGGAGGCGGTCGGCGTGCTCGACCTTCTCAACCGCGTTCACGAAGGCGGCGAGGCGAAGCGGTGTCGCATCGACCGTCGCCCCTCCGTGCACGTTCTGCCATGCGCGAGCGATCGTCTTTCGGAGCTCCTCGTAACGCACTCCTCCTCCCAACCGAAACTGCCGGATGGTCTCCACCACCTGAAGTACGACACGGTTACCGTGCCCGCGTTCGCGACGATGTCCGGGATCACGACCTTTCCGGCGTCGCCGAGGACGGCGTCGGCTTGGCCGTCACCGGGTGGTTCGCCGCCTCGATGACGACGCGGCGCGGATGCGGTGTGCGTTTCTGCGGTTGACGCCGCCGTCCAGGGCCGCTGCGGCTGGCGCTCCGCGACGCTCGTCGCCCGCGCATCGCACTGGATTCCGCCCATCGCGCCGCCGAACGGGACGTCGATGAGCGCCGCCTTCCACGTCATGAGCGCCAGCGCCCGCACCTCGTCGAGGTCGGCGTCCGGGTGGTAGCGCGGTATCTCGTTCACGGGACGGCGCATCTCGTCGGCGAGCCGCATGTGGTCGGCCGCACCGTTGAAGAAGAGGTTCACCGCTTCGAACGGGTTCATCTCGCGCGCCGGCGCGCCGACGGGCTCGGTCGGCGTCGGTGCGCGTTTCGTGTCCACTCGCGCGCGATTATCGCGCCGGAGCTCGGGCGGGCCCAAAACGTAGACTCGGCTCAGTGGTCACCACCCCCCTGGGCGCGCACCGGCCTGACCTACCGCCGGAGCTCGACGACCCGCTCTTCCTGACCGCCCTCGGCCAATTGGACGGTGCGCTCGCGGTAGCCGACACGAGCGGGTATGCGGCCGCGATGCTCCGCTACCCCGAGCGGGCTCTATCGGTGGCAATCCCGATCCGCTTGGACGACGGCTCGCACGCGGTGTATCCGGGCTACCGCGTCCAGCACTCGAGCGTTCTCGGCCCGACCAAGGGCGGCGTCCGCTACGACACCGCCGTGACGCTCGGCGAGTGTGCCGCGCTCGCGATGTGGATGACGTGGAAGTGCGCCCTCCTTCGGCTTCCGTACGGAGGTGCGAAGGGCGGCGTTCGATGCGACCCCCGAGCGCTCTCGCTCGGCGAGCGCGAGCGATTGACGCGCCGGTTCACCGCCGAGCTCTTGCCCGTTATCGGCCCCCAGCGCGACATCCCGGCGCCGGACATGGCGACGGACGAGCAGACGATGGCGTGGATGATGGACACGTACTCGATGCAGGTCGGCCACGCGGTGCCGGAGATCGTGACGGGAAAGCCGCTCTCCGTCGGCGGGTCCGTCTTGCGGCCCGAGGCGACGGGGATCGGAGTCGTGATGGTGGTCGAGGGGGCGATGGAGCGGCTCGGGCGAGGCCTCGCGGGCGCCGCCTGCGTCGTGCAGGGATTCGGCAAGGTCGGCGCCGTCGCCGCGCACGAGCTGGCAGCACGAGGCGCCCGCGTCGTCGCCGTCTCGGACATTCACGGCGGGATCTACGACGAGGAGGGCCTCGACCTCGCAGCACTCGACGAGTGGCGGCTCGAGCCCCACGGCGTCGCCGGCTTCGCGCGGGCCCGTGACATCACGAACGCCGAGCTCCTCGAGCTCCCGTGTGACGTCCTCGTCCTCGCGGCGACCGAACGACAGGTGACCGAGGAGAACGCGGGACGCATCTCGGCGCGCCTGGTCGCGGAGGGTGCGAACGGGCCGACCACGCTCGAGGCGGACGAGATCCTCGCCGAACGAGGGATCGTCGTCCTCCCCGACATCCTGACCAACGCCGGCGGCGTCGCGGTCTCCTACTTCGAGTGGGTGCAGGACATCCAGCGACTCTTCTGGGACGCCCCCGAGATCCGCGCACGTCTTGGCCACCTCATGCGCGACGCGCTCGCACGCGTGTGGGCGCTCGCCGAACGCGAAGAGCTGTCGCTGCGTCGCGCCGCGCTCGTGACGAGCATCCGCGAGGTCACGGACGCGCTGCATGCGCGGGGGATCTACCCGTGAGCGATCGTTAGCGCCCGGGTTCCCGTAGCGCAACCGCGAATCGTTCGACGATCTCGTCGACCACCGGCTCGTCCATCGCCGTCGAGACGGTCGCGAGGCCGATCGGCGCGACGAGGAGGCCTGCCTCGTAGAGCCGCCACCAAAGGCGCGGCTCGTCGCGCACGGCGGTGATCCCGAGGAGCGATCCGCGGCCGACGACCTCGAGCGGAAGCGCGACGAGCTCGGCGCGGAGCCGATCCCCGAGCGCGTTGATCCGTTCGATCTCGCTCTCGTCGAGGAGCGAGAGCGCGGCGCGCCCCGCGCGCATGGCGACCGGGTTCGCGGAGAACGTGCCGCCGTGGGGGACCGACGTCGGCCGTGACGGATCGAAGACGCCCATGACGTCGGCGCGCCCGCCGAACGCCCCGATCGGGAACCCACCCCCGACGATCTTCCCAAACGTCACGAGATCCGGCGAGAGCGAGTAGCGCTCCTGGAGCCCGCCGTGCGAGAGGCGAAACGTGATCACCTCGTCGACCACGAGCAGGATTCCGCGTCTCGCCGTCTCTGCGCGGACTCGCGCCGCGAAGGCAGGGCTCGCCTGCCGAAGTCCGGTTCGGTTCGGCATCAGGTCGAGGAGAACGCAGGCAAGCTCGTCGCCCCGCTCAGCGAGCGCTGCGACGAAGGCCTGCTCGTCGTCGAAGGGGACGACGTGGACGTCCGCGCTCGTTCCCTCCGGGACGCCGGGGGACGTATCGGACGCGACGGCGTCCGCGGTCCCGTGGTAGGCGCCGGCGAAGCGAAGGACGCCGGGTCGGCCCGTGAACGCTCGCGCGGCCCGGATCGCCATCATGACCGCTTCGGTGCCCGAGTTCGTGAAGCGGATCCAGTCGACCGAACGGACGCGCTCGCACAGCGTCTCGGCGAGCTCGATCTCGGGCTCCGTCGGCAACCCGAAGCAGGTCCCGTCCGAGACCGCGTCGACGGCGGCCGCGACGACGGCAGGGTGGGCATGCCCGTGGACGAGCGACGTGTAGTTCGCGTGCAGGTCGATCAGCCGGTGGCCGTCGACGTCCGTGACCTCGAAGCCGGCGCCGCGGGAGGCGTACGGCGGATGCGGAGGAATGAAAAGCGTCGTCCGGGTGTTGCCGCCGGGCATCACCTGGCGGG
>JALZFU010000261.1 GCA_030861385.1 Actinomycetota bacterium | reverse complement strand
CGACCAAAGCGATCGAGGCCGTCGGCCTCATCGCGGCCGCGACGCTCCTGCGGCGACCGTCGGTCGCCCTCACCCTCGCAGAAGCGAAAGGAACACTCACATGAGTCGCACGCCCACCAATCGCCCGATCCCCCTGGCCCTGACGACGCTGGTTGCCCTCTTCAGCGCCCTCGTCGCCCTTGCCGTCACCGGCGGCCACGACGCGGCCGCGCATGGAAGCGACGAGCCGCGTGCGATTGTTGATCCCACGGCCGGGGAGAGCAGCCCGATCGTCACCCAGAGGGAACTCGCACTTCGTAACGAGATGCGCCGCCTGTGGGAAGACCACGTCACGTGGACGCGTCTGGCGATCATCAGCCTGACGACGGGCGCGCCCGACACCGAGGCGACGGTCGGGAGACTGCTCGAGAACCAGACGGATATCGGCGATGCGATCAAGCCGTTCTACGGCGAGGCGGCCGGCGAGGAGCTGACGCGGCTTCTTCGCGAGCACATCGTCATCGCCGCCGATCTGATCGCGGCCGCAAAAGCGGGCGACCAGGAAGCCGTCGTCGCGGCTCAGTCCCGCTGGACGGCGAACGCCGACGAGATCGCGGGCTTCCTCGCGAGTGCCAACGAACACTCGTGGAAGCTGGACGAGATGAAGGCGATGCTCCGCGAGCACCTGCGTCTGACGACGGACGAAGCCCTCGCCCGCCTCCACGGCGACTGGGCTGCGGACGTCGCCGCCTACGACGAAATCCACCTCCACGCGCTCGGCATGGCGGACACGCTCTCCACCGGGATCGTGGAGGAGTTTCCGAAGCGCTTCCACTAGCCGCAGCCCGACCCACGGCCCGTGTTCGGAGCGGTCGCCCGCTCGGGACTCGGGCCGCGTCGTTCGCGCATTTCGCCACGGAAAGGTAAGGACCGCGCTCGCAGCGGCACGAATGAGGTATGCGAATGGAAATCGCAGCTGATCGCGCCACTCGCGACGTCGTCCGCTGGCGGCGCGCGCAGCTCGTTCAGGCGGGCTTCCCGCTCCCGCTCGCTGTCCGGATCGGCAAGGACAGCCGGTATGATCTCCACGCGCTGATCCAGCTCGTCGAGTGCGGGTGCGAGCCCGAGCTCGCGGTCCGAATCGCCGCTCCGGTGGAGACTGAAGGTGCGGCGTGAGCGCCCGAAGCGCGGCTACCGTTTGCAGCGTGGAAACGACCATCCCGCTGCGAACGCGCGCCGCTGCGCCGGTCTCGTCCGATCCCGAGTCGCACGAATGGCTGCGCGACCTGCGCGCCGAGGGCGGGACCCGCGACGAGGCGATCGCGCGCCTGCACGCGCTCCTCTTGCGCGCGGCCCGATTCGAGGTGGCTCGGCGGCGGCCGGCGCTGCCGCACCTCCGCGGTGACGAGCTCGAGGACATCGCGACCGAGGCCGCCGACGACGCGCTCATGAGCGTCCTGAGGCGTCTCGACGACTTCCGCGGCGCCAGCCGGTTCACGACCTGGGTCTACAAGTTCGCGCTGCTCGAGGCGGCGGTGAAGCTCCGCAAACGCGCTTGGCAGGGTCGCGAGATCCCCCTCGAGCCGGAAGGGTGGGATGTGTTCTCGAGCGCCGCCCTCGAGCCCGACGCCGAGGCGGAGCAATCGGAGCTGCTCGAGACGCTGCAGAGCGCGATCGCCGACGTGCTGACGCCGCACCAGCGCCGCGTGCTCGTCGCTCTCGCGCTGAACGGCGTCCCGATCGACGTTCTCGCCGAGCGCCTGAGGACCAACCGCGGCGCTCTCTACAAGACGTTGCACGACGCGCGTCGGAAGCTACGGAAGCATCTGGACGAGCGCGGGCTTACGCTCGACGACCGGTGGGAGGAGAAGTGATGGAGCGACCGGATCTGAAGCAGGCGCTGAGCCGGCTCCTAGGGCCGAGCGAGCCAGAGGTGGGCTGCGACGTCTGCTTCGACAAGCTCGACCGCTACGTCGAGCTCGAGCTGGCCGGCGAGGATGCGGACGCCGCGATCCCGGGACTGCGCGCGCACCTCGACGGCTGCCCAGCCTGCCGCGAGGAGCACGACAGCCTACGGGCGCTCGTGGGCGGCGAGCAGGCGCTCTAGGAACGTCGCGATCTCGTCCGGCGTGGCGAGGGGTGGCCGCGACGCCGTGACATCAAGCGACCACGAGCCCGCTTAGGCGGCCCTCGGCGTCGCCGCCATCCCGTCGAGGTTCTGGGCGACCACGACGGGCCGTCGGGCCGCGCGCACCACGCTGCATGAGACGCTGCGACCGAGCCTCCGTCGACGCCGGCCGACGACGACGAGCCGCGCGCCGCGCTCGCGGGAGAACTCGGCAACGCGGCTGTGGCCCGAGCCTTCCAGGATCTCGCCCTCGGCAGCGACCGGCGCGCGCGGCGTCCCGCCGGTTCGAGCACGCGCCGCGCTCGCACCATCGCGGCCGTCCGGCGGCGTTCGTAGGCGGGCTTGCCCACCACGCTGGCCGCGCCGCGCAGCACGTAGACGAATACGGCGCTGCTACGCGATCATGAGCGCGCGCTCGCCAACATACGTGCGTAGCTTGTGGCGGGCGACGCGCAGCGTCTCGTAAAGAGCGCCGCGGGTCGTCTCGAGGTGCTCGGCGAGGACGTCGACCGGCACGCCGTTCAGCGCCAATGCGACGAGCACTCGCCGCTCATGCGCGGTCAGTGTGTCGGCGATAGCCGTCTGCAAAGCGGACAAGAGTTCACGCTGCTCGACCTTGGCATTGGACCCGAGGCCGACGTTCGCGCGTAGGCTCCCGACTTCCGCGTCGACCGGTAGCTCTCGTCCTTCCCAGGCGCGCTGGCGGAGTTTGACCGCCGCGTCGACCAAGGCAAACTTGTAGACCCAGGTGCTGAAGCGGCTCTCGCCGCGAAAGTCATCGAGGTGCCGAAGCACGGTGACGAGGGCGTCTCCGGCGGCGTCGAGCGCGATATCGTCGAGTTCGTCCTCCCGCAGGTGGGGCAGGCTCGCGCGACGGCGCGCAACCTCGAACCGGGCCGCATGCAGAAGAAGGGCATGAAGCCGTGCGACCGCCTGCTCGCGTGGTCGACCGGCTGACCGCAGCGAGTGCGGCCACTCACGCGATTCGATATCGAGATGCGCAGCCGCCGCCGACGGACGAGACATAGCTAGGAGCGGCGCCGACGTCTCGGCATCGGAACAGGCTTGGCCTTAACGACAACCTGCTTCGCCACGATGGCGACTGCGAGCAGCAGCGCCGCACCGGCGAGTACGAACGTATAGATCTCCATCCGCGTACCTCCTCGTTCGCCACCATCGCCGCTGCCCACGCGCTGCGGTATCGGGCCTCGACCCCATCTCCTCGTACTGAAGACGCCGTCACTCAATCGCCGCGCGCGCGAATCAGGCCGCAGCGAGCGCGTAATGGGGCGCTCCCCCGATGGTCGAGATGGCCTTGGGGAAGGGACGCTGGGCAACACCACGGAAGGAGTGTCCCGTGTCAATCCGAGCAGCACCCGCAACGTCCGCCGTGGCCGAAGGGGGCGTCGGGAGCGGCGAGAGGAGCAAAAGGATGCGACGCGTAGCGATCGTCGTACGCTTGAAGGCGGGCAGTGGTCCGCGTGCCGCCGAGCTGATCGCGGCCGGGCCGCCGTTTGACCTCGCCGAGACAGGGATCGCCCGCCACAGCGTCTACTTGTCGGCGGGCGAGGTCGTGTTCGTGTTCGAGGGTCGCGAGGTCGAGTGGATGGTGGACGCGCTGGTGGACGAGCCGTTTCGACCCACGCTCCGACGCGCACTCGAGCAGTGGCGGGCGATCGTCGACGGACCGCCGCGCATCGCGCGCGAGCGGTTCGGCTGGGAGTCCGCCGACCTCGCTCCGGCGGCGACTGAGGCGAACCGCGAAGCCACGACGCCGACTGGGAGAGCGAGATGAGCGTGATCGTCGTCGGTGTCGACCACTCCGCCGGAGCAAAGGAAGCGCTCCGGTTCGCACGCGCGGAGGCCGAGCTGCGTCAGGCGACGCTTCGCGCGGTGCATGCCTGGCAGTTCGGTTACCTCGGCGTGACAGGCATCGAGGGGAGCCTCCCCGCGGTGGGAGGCGAGCTCCACGAATTTCGCGCCGCCGCCGCGGCCGCCCTCGATGCCACGCTGCGGGAGGTGATCCCCGACGCGGAAGTCGAGCGGCGCGTCGTCGAAGGCGCGCCGGCGGCCGTGCTGCTCGAGGAATCGCGCGAGGCCGATCTACTCGTGGTCGGGTCGCGCGGGCACGGCGGCTTCGCTCAGCTCCTCTTGGGTTCGGTCAGCCAACAATGCGCGCATCACGCCGAGTGCCCGGTGGTAATCGTCCGGTCGAGAGCGGACACAGACTAGGCATGAACGTTCGACTCAAGCGAACGTACGAGCCGCCTGCCGCGACGGACGGGGAGCGGATCCTCGTCGACCGGATCTGGCCACGCGGAGTCACTTCCGAAGAGGCGCAGGTGGACGAGTGGGCCCGCGAGCTTGCGCCGAGTAAGGAGCTGCGCCTCTGGTTCGCCCATGACCCAGCCCGCTTCTCCGAGTTCCGCCGTCGCTACCTCGCCGAGCTGGCCATGCAGGAGGGAAAGTTGCGCGAGCTCCGCCGGCGCGCGCGCGAGGGGACACTGACGCTCGTCTACGCGGCCCGCGACGCCGAGCACAACAACGCTGTCGTGCTCGCCGAGGTTCTGCGCCGCGACAGCCGCGAATGATCGCTGCCCCGTGGCCGGCGCGCTTCGTCGCCGCCACTTCACCGAACGACCTCTTCCGTGCCGCTCGCGACGAGCGGAAGATCCGCGTTCGCGATGCGCTTCCCGGCGGGCTCGGCGCGCTCGACGTACGGCCAGCCCGCGCGATCGGTGCTCAAGTCGACGACGCCGCCGGCCGCCTGCTGGTTCACGACGGGGCCCGCGCCGATCGCCAGTCGCGGAGGCGGAGTCTCCAGCTAGGGGCTCCCCAGTGGCGTCCCCGGCTCGGCGGGATCCCGCTCGCCGCGCGCGCGGCCGGGATGACGCGATGGAAACGCTGAGCTGGCGCGAGCTCGATCTCGGCGTCGTTGTATTGACCGGCCTCGTCGCCGGGTACGTGATGGCGCTGGCGGGCCTGTGGGCGGGGCGGTTGCCGGGCCTCATCGCGATTGACATCGCCGACTACGGCCGCCGTTACATGGCCTCCGATCGTCCCAGCGCGTGGCTGTTCGGAATGGCTTCCCACCTTGCGAACAGCGTTCTCCTCGTTCTTGCGTGGGCGATGGTCATCGAGCCGAACGTGGACTGGCCCCGTCCACTCGAGGGGCTCGCCTGGGGCACGGCGCTCGGGCTCACCTTGGCGGGCGCCCTCGTCGCGCCCCTCACCGGGCTCGGTTTCATGGGCCGGCGGACGGGAAGCGCGCGCTTCACCGCCACGAACCTTGCCGTGCATGCGCTCTGGGGCTTGCTCGTTGGAGCCCTCTACGTGGCGCCGTGACAGGCCTCCGAGTTCCGCATCCGATCGAGGTTCTCCACGGGAATGGCGTCGCCCTCGCCTGCGCTCTCGACGGTGAGGTGCGCGC
>JALZFU010000240.1 GCA_030861385.1 Actinomycetota bacterium | reverse complement strand
GCTCGTGCTCGCGCACACGGCGCAGGAGCTCGAGGATCTCCGCCTGGACGGTCACGTCGAGAGCGCTCGTCGGCTCGTCCGCGAGCAGGACCTCGGAGCGCAAGGCGACCGCGAGGGCGATCGCGATCCGCTGCGCCTGCCCGCCCGAGAGCTCGTGGGGGTAGCGCTCGAGCAGGTCGGCCGGGAGGAGCACTTCCTCGAGCGCGTCGCGGGCGCGGGCCCGTGACTCGCCCCGGCTCGCGCCGTGGAGCGTGAGCGCACGGAGGAAGAGGTCACCGACGCGGAAGACGGGGTTGAACGCTGAGACCGGGCTCTGGAAGATCATCGCGATTCGGCTTCCGCGCACCGCCCGCAGCTCGGGCTCCGGGAGGCCGACGAGCTCGCGTCCGTCCAGCTTGACGCTCCCGCCCACCGTCGCGCCGACCGTCCGGGCGAGGCCGACGATCGCGAGCGCCGTCACCGACTTTCCGGACCCGCTCTCGCCGACGAGGCCCACGATCTCCGCCTCGTCGAGGTCGAGCGCCTCGACGTCGACGACCCGGCGCTCGGCGAAACGGACGTCGAGGTCCCGGATCGCGAGCTTCACCGGCGGTCGGCGAATCGGCGGGGGTCGAGGATCTCCCTCAGGCCGTCGCCGAGGAGGTTGAAGGCGAGGGCCGCGACGAGGATGGCGAGGCCGGGAAAGGTGACGAGCCACCACTGGGTCGTGAAGTACGACTGGCCCTGGCTCACCATCAGCCCCCATTCCGGCGTCGGATCCTGCGCCCCGAGGCCAAGGAACGAGAGGGCGGCGGCGGTCAGGATCACCCCGCCTACGTCGAGCGAGACCTGGACGACGACGGGCGTGACGGCGTTCGGGAGGACGTGGCGGAAGAGCGTTCGGACCGGCGGAACGCCGAGCGCGCGACAGCTCTCGATGAACGGGCGCCCGGCGACCGACGCCGCCTGTCCGCGGGCGAGGCGCGCGTACCAGGGCCACCACGTGACGGCGATCGCGAGCGTCGCGTTCCCGACGCTCGGAGAGAGGACGGCGGCGAGCGCGAGCGAGAGGAGGAGGGCGGGGAAGGCGAGGAAGACGTCGGTGACGCGCATGATCACGTTGTCCACCCAGCCGCCGAAGTAGCCGGCCGCGATCCCGAGCGGGACGCCGACGACGACGCTGAAGAGGAGGACGAGAGCGGCGATTCGAAGCGAAATGCGCGAGCCGTAGAGGACGCGGCTCAGGACGTCGCGGCCGAGCTGATCGGTGCCGAAGACGTGTGCCGAGGACGGGGGCGCGAGAGTGCTCTCGGGGTGACTCGCCGTGCGGGCGTCCTCGGGGTGCGGCGCGAGCACCGGCGCGAGGAGCGCGACGAGGACGAGCAGAAGCGCGATCGTCGCGCCGGCGGCGAGGAGGGGGTTTCGGCGTACGGCGGTCCCCCAGGCGACCCGGCGCGCGGGGACGGGGAGCGCGGCCTCCGTCACCGCAGGCGGATCCGTGGGTCGACGACCGCCTGCACGAGGTCGACGACGAGGTTTCCCGCAACGTAGACGAGGGCGATCAGGAGGGTGACGCCGATGATCGCGGGCGTGTCGAGCGACTGGATCGAGTCTGCCGCGTAGCTTCCGAGGCCGGGCCAGTCGAAGATCGCCTCGACGAGGAACGTGTTCGCGAGCGAGTACGCGAACACGAGCGCGGTCACCGCGATGACCGGGTTGAGCGCGGGCTTGAGCGCGAAACGGCCGAGCACGGAGCGCTCGGAGAACCCGAGCGCGCGCACCATGCGGATGTGGTCCTCGCCGAGCGTGTCGAGGACGGAGGCCCGCACCATGCGCGCGACGACGCCGAGCGGGTAGGAGGCGACGACCGTCGCGGGAAGGACGAGATGGAGGAGGGCGCTCTTGAAGACCGGCCAGTTCCCGCCCACGAGCGCGTCGACGACCGTCATGTGGGTGTAGACCGTGAGCGGGCTCGTGTAGTCGAGGTCGGGGTCGTACTCGCCAGCGACCGGAAGGACCCCGAGCTTCTGGAAGAAGACGAGCTGGAGGATGAGCGCGAGCCAGAAGACCGGCATCGAGACTCCGGCGACCGAGATCAGCCGGACGAGGAGGTCGGGCGCGTGCCCGCGCCAGCGCACGGAGACGAGGCCGAGCGGGATCCCGAGCGCGAGCGCGAGGACGAGCGCGGCGCCGACAAGCTCGACCGAGGCGGGAAAGCGCGTGGCGATGTCCGAGAGGACGGCGTGCTTCGTGTGGATGGAGATGCCCCAGTCACCCGTGGCGATGCCGCGGAAGTAGTCCCAGATCTGGACGGGGAGCGGCCTGTCGAGGCCGAGCAGGTGCCGAGCGGCCTCGAGCTGTCGCGCCGACGCGTGCGGCCCGACCCAGCCCGCGGCGGGATCGCCCGGGATC
>JALZFU010000258.1 GCA_030861385.1 Actinomycetota bacterium | reverse complement strand
ATCCTTCCGCGAGCGGGGGCGCATAGCTCAGCGGGAGAGCGCCCGCTTCACACGCGGGAGGTCCCTGGTTCGATCCCAGGTGCGCCCACTGGGTCAAGGCCTGCAAAAGAGCCAAAATCCGCCGTCGCCCGCGCGGCTGACCACCTATTGACCACTCCCGCACCGCGTCAGTTCCGTTAGCGTCCGAAACGAGCGCGTCTCGCGCGAGCGGAAGCGGCAACGCGGCGCGCTGCCACCGGCGGGCTTGCGCGCGGACTGGGAGCCCGCCTGGTCGGGGTCGCCTCACTCGGCGCTGCTCGCCGAGGACTTCGGCAGAATCCGCGACGCATGCGCCGGCTTGGCGCCATCTCGTTGCTCGTCATGTCCGTGCTCGCCGGCGGAGGTGGCGACGCTCACGCGCCCACGACCGCCCGCCCCGCGCGAGCCGTCACCGTGGTCGCCGTCGGAGACATCGCCTCCTGTGACAACGGCGTCGATTCTGCGACCGCCCTGCTCGCCCGCTCGCTCGCGCCTCGAGCCGTGTTGACGCTCGGCGACAACGCGTACCCGAACGGCAGCCTTCGCGACTACGCGCGCTGCTACGCCCCGACGTGGGGACGCTTCCGCGCGCGGACGCACCCTTCTCCGGGAAATCACGACTACGCGACGCCGGGGGCTTTCGGGTATTTCCACTACTTCGGACCGCGATCCCCGCGCCCGTACTACAGCTTCGACCTCGCGGGCTGGCACTTCGTCTCGCTCAACTCGGAAATTGCACACGCGCGCGGCTCGACACAGGAGCGCTGGCTCCGCCGCGATCTGACGCGCGACAGCCACGCGTGCGAGCTCCTCTACTGGCACCGCCCCCGCTGGTCGGGAGGCGCGCACGGGTCGGACCCGGGCATGCAGGCGCTCTGGCAAGCGGCGTACGACCACGGGGTTGAACTCGTCCTCGCGGGACACGACCACAACTACCAACGCTTCTACAGGCGGGATGCGCGAGGGCGACGTGCCCCGGGTCGAGGCGTGCTCGAGGTCGTTGTCGGGACGGGCGGCGCAGAGCTCTACGATCCCGGGCGGATCGCCGGTCGGGCCGCCGCCGCCGCCGCGTATGGCGTGCTTGCTCTTCGCTTGCGTCCGCAGGGCTTCGGCCTTCGCTTCGTCGCGTCCGGGTCCAGGTTCCGTGATGCCCTGGGGCGGCAGAGGTGCCGTCGCCTACGCTAGGCCAAGCACGCTCGCCCGCGGCTTCCCACTCGACCGGACAGCTCGACTTGGATGCGCCGCCGCTTAGGCAGACGTGCTTCACGTTTCCTCCCCAACTGGAGCGTCGTGAAGGACGACCCGAGGCTCTATTCTGCGCCGCGAAGCGCTCGTCCAGCCCCTGGTACTCCCGCCGCGCGAACGCACGAGACGCCCGCACCACGAAAGGCTCGCGTGTACGCGATCGCGACGCGTGGCGACCGTCGACGATCCTTCTGGAGGACATGGTAAGGAGGGGTCGGCGGTTCGAGTCTGCCAGCGGGCTTCTCAGAATCCGCCCAAACGCGCGATCCTCGCCGGCGGGAGTTTCATCGTGCACTCCCAATCAGCACCGATCAGGCTCGCACACGCAGGAGCAGAGAACGCGAACGAAGGCGTGATAGCAGCCAGATGGAACCGAATTACTGAACGACCTTTATCGGGATAACTTGAACGCCCGTCACCTCACCGTTCTGAGGAACGATTCCGATACCGGAAGTACAGTTTCCATTCGCCGAGGTCATGAGAACGAGCTTGTGAACCCCGGGCGACATCGCCGGCAGGGTCACCGTCCCGGTGAAGGCACCCGAACCTTGCTTCACGATCGTGCCCATGATGTTGTTGTGAAAGTCGGGGTCGAGTCGAACCTCGTGCGACGTAACGAGCGTGTTGACGCCGTCGCCGTCGTAGAGACGCACGGGGAGCGAGTAGGGAGCGGAGGCGATCCCGGCGTAGGGATACGTCCACCCGTCCGCTCGCACGTTCTTGTACTCGAAGCAGTCGTACCAACCGCGACCAGTCGTTCGCCCTGGGCAGTCGGAGTCGTTCGCGACCGTCTTTCCGGTGGCCGTCTTTCCGTTGGCGAACTTCCAGCACCAGCCGGAGCTCGCACGAATCTCCGCACCGTTCGGGCGCGTCACGTCCGTCAGGATTCGAAACTGGCGCTGCCCGTCGGAGGTGAGAGCGGTGTTGACGGTAACGGTCGCGTAATACACCTCGTCCATCGTCGCGACCGTCCTGTTCCAGTCGTAGGAAACGAAGGTCGTTCCGTTCGCGTCGTGGAGGCGCGTGCGGTGAATGAGCGCGCCGACGGGAAGGTTGTGTCCCATGACGCGCATGTCGAAGCGAACGCTTCCCGAGACGGTCTGCTGGAGGGGGAAACACATCCCGATATGAAGATGCTCCGCCGCTCCGTACTGGAAAACCGATCCGTCAGCCTGCCTCTCGCTCCACCAACCCTGGGCTTCGAGAAAGACGCGCTGTTCCGGATAGGAAGCGGAGGCATTCGGACCGAGATCGGGCGCACCGATGCAGTTAGAGGGGACTGTGGCGTAAGCAGGTGTGGAGCTTGGGAAGAAAGTGGCGGCAGCCGCAACTATCAAGGCGGCGAACATGATCGGCCCGGTTGCGGTAGCGTGGCGGCCGGGCTTCGCCCGCCCGAGTGAGATCACCTGCGGGTTGTGCTTCGTCGCGTCCGACTCCTCGCGCATGGGCGAGACGAGGAAGACCTCGTAGTCCATCGAGAGAACGAAGAGCATGGCGAAGAGGAAGACCGGGGTCCAGCCGGTGATCGCGTCGTACCGGATGCCCCCGAGGAAACCCCCGAGACCCCACTCGAAGACGGCGACGAGGAGGCCGCATGCCGCGCCGATCGAGAGGAGGTTGAGGACGATCGCCTTGCGCGCGAGGAGCGAGCGAAAGGCCGGCAGGAGGAGGACGTAGGTAGAGACGAGGACGGCGACGACGAGCGAGGCTGCGGCAACCGCCCTGCGATGCCGAGCGACGGTACGGGCCCACGCTTCCATTCGTCCTCCTCGGGTCGGCGTCTCGCGAGCCCTAAACGACGCGGAGTACCGCGTCAATAGGTCGGTCGGCCTATTCGTGACGCGGGCTCGTGGAAGAGCTCGGGCGACCTTCCGTAGGTGTCGATCACGCCTCGCCGCGTTCGCAATCACGGCGCTATGGGCGCGCCAACCTCGCTGCGGCGCACCCTCGAGCATCGGATCGCTTGGAAAATGTCCTGGAACCCGCTGTTGCCTGATCACATGCGACGCATGCTTCCATCATGGAGGGGCTGAGATACGTGCCGACCTGAGCAACGTCGACTCAAACGCCGGCACGACGCAATGGCGAGAATGCTTCCGGAGGGCGCTCCTTCCCGAGCGGCGCTCGGTGCGTCGCCGCGATCGGGCGGTCGCTCCCCGGAGCGGTGCCGCTTCCTCGCCGATGCCGCGGCCGCCGTCGACGAGATCGTCACCGCGTCCGCCGAGAACGACCGAACAGGACACGCGATATCGCCGAGGAAGTGCCTTCGGGAGCCCACCGCGTGACCGCACGCGCTTAGCCGGCGCCACCAACGGGAGCTCGCACCAGGTTGCATACACACGGCAGAAACAGCCACTCGCGACGACCTCCGAGACGCCGGGCAGCTCGTGAGATAAAGTGCGTCCCGATGCTTGGCGGGCGCTGCGGTGTCGTCCCGGTGCGGTTTGAGAGCCTATCGGCGGCGAAGCACACGCGGTCCAGTCGGCTCGCGCGATTGCTCGTTGCGCTCCTCGCAGTTGCCACGTTCGCTGCGGTGGCGCCGCGTGCGGCTTTCGCCGTCGTCGGTACGACGGCCGCGAGCAACGTCCCGTACATCGAAGTCAACAACACCGGCGATAGCTACGCGCGCCAATCCACAACGATCGGCAACACCGTCTACGTCGGCGGAAGCTTTTCCGTCGTGTACGCGCCCGCGACCCAGCAGGATTACACGCGCCGTCGCCTCTACGCCTACGACGAAGTGACCGGGCTCATGAGCTCGTTCGCCCCGAACTTCAACGGAACGGTCTGGGGGCTCGAGCACAGCCCCGATGGCCGCTATCTCTACGCGGCTGGCAGCTTCACAACGGTCGATGGCGTGGCCCGTAAGGGTCTCGCCCAGTTTGACCTCTCGACGGGCGCTCTGACGAGCTTTGATGCCCGCCTGGATGCCCAGGCTCGCACCGTCAACTACGTCGGCGGACGCTTGATCGTCGGCGGACTCTTCAGCACCGTGAACGGCGTCAAGCGGGTCGCGCTGGCCAGCGTTGACCCGAACACGGGAGCGCTTACAAACTACGTCAACGCGGGCCTGGCGGGCACCGTCTACGCGAGTTCCGCAGGACCGACTCAGGTGATGCACTCGGCGGTGAACTCGACCGGCACGCAGATGGCGTTCTCGGGCAACTTCACCTCCGTCGCCGGCGTCCCCCACTGGCGGGTCTTTCTGCTTGACCTCGGCACGACCTCGACCTCGGTGAGCGCCTGGAACGCTCCGATTCTGGAGCAGCCCTGCCGCTCGTCAACCATTCCAAACTACGTTTCCGGCCTCTCGTTCGCCGAGGACGGCACATGGTTCGCCATCGCAAGCACGGGCTACAAGAACTCGAGCGGCCCGCTCACCGACACCGTTTGCGACGCCGTCGCTCGCTTCAGCACCGCACCGAACCGGAACACCGCGGCCACATGGGTGAACTACACCGGTTGCGACTCGCTCTACAGCGTGCTCGTTTCGGCGACAGCGGTCTACGTCGGCGGCCACAACCGCTGGCTCGATAACCCCAACGCCTGTGACACGGCCGGTACGGGATCCGTCAGTCGGCCGGGCATCGGAGCGGTCGACCGGGAGACGGGTAAAGCCTTGGCCTGGAACCCGACCCGCTCGCGAGGCCGCGGCGCCGACTTCCTGCAGATGACGTCCCGCGGCCTCATGGTTCTGAGTGACTGCGCAGCGTCGGGCATCAGCGGCGACCCGAGCTCCGGTGCGAACTACCTCGCGAAAACGTTCCACCCGTGTGCTGGGCTTTTGCCCGGCAGCTGATCGCGACAGCTCACCGGGCGCAACGGGACCACCGCGCTCGCGAGCGCGATCGGATTCGCGAACCGGGTGGATGGAGGGAGCCTGAGGCCGCGTGGCGCGCATCATCTTCCTTGCTGGCTTAGGCCGTAGCGGGACGACGCTGCTGGAGCGAGCACTCGGCGAGCTACCGGGCGTTCAGCCGCTCGGCGAGGTGATCCACCTTTGGCGACGGAGCATCGTCGACGACGAGCTCTGCGGCTGCGGCGACCCGTTCTCTCGGTGCCCGTACTGGCGAGCCGTGGGCGAGCGAGCGTTCGGCGGCTGGGAGAACGTCGACGTGGCATCGATCGCGGTCGCGCAAAACGACGCGATCCGCCTTCGACACATCCCTGCGCTCGCGCACGGACGCGGCTCGGTCACCGAGGCTGCTCGTGTCATCGCTGAGCATCACCGCCGGATCTACGAGGCCGCAAGCGCGCTGACGGGGGCGGCAGCGGTCGTCGACTCCAGCAAACACCCTTCGCTCGCCTACGCCCTTCGTAGCGATCGTACGATCGACCTGTGCGTGGTTCACGTGGTTCGCGATAGTCGAGGCGTGGCCTACTCGTGGACGAAGCAGATCGAACGTCCGGAGGCGAGGAACGGGGGATCCGCGCGCTGGATTACGCGTTATACGCCGACCGAGTCGGCGATTCTCTGGTCGGCGCACAACGCGTCGACTGCGATGCTTCGGGCCCTTGGGACGCGGGTGATGCTCGTTCGCTACGAGTCGTTCGTCCGACAGCCGAAGACGGCTCTTGCCGCCATCGCGCGCTTCGCGCATCTCGACGTCGACGACGGCGATCTCGGCTTCGTTTCCGGAAGCACGATTCAGCTTGACCCGACGCACACGGCGTCTGGCAACCCGCTTCGCTTCACCTCGGGCACGCTCGAGATACGGGCGGACGACGCGTGGCGTTCGCTGCTGCCGTTCCGGCAACGACTCCTCGTCTCGGCGCTGACGTATCCGCAGCTCGCGTATTACGGATTCCTCAACCGTCCGAGGGGCGAGGGGTGATCCCCGGCAACGCCGCGTGGCCGTCGGTCGGCGTGGTGATAGCGACGCGTGACCGCCCGGAGCAGCTGCGCCGCGCCCTGGCGGCCGTGCTCGGCCAGGACTATCGGGGCCGAATGGAGGTCGTCGTCGTCTTCGACGGCTGCGAACCGGAACGCTCGTTGAGGAGCGGCCAAGTGCGTACGACCGAAAACGTGCGTACGCCCGGTCTCGCAGGTGCGAGAAACACCGGGATTCTCTCGACCGACCACGAGCTCGTCGCGTTCTGTGACGACGACGACGAGTGGCTACCCGGAAAGCTCGACGCCCAAGTGCGATCGCTCCTCGCTACCGGGGCCGACTTCGTGACAGCCGGCGTCGTCATCGCGTACGACGGGAAGACGACGGTTCGGCTTGCGGGCACGAGCGCCGTCACGCACGAGCAGTTGTTGCGCTCGCGCATGTCGATGCTGCACTCGTCGACGTTCGTCATCCGACGACGGGCGCTCCTGCGGACGATCGGCCTCGTCGACGAATCGATCCCGGGTGCGCAGGGAGAGGACTGGGATCTTCTCCTGCGAGCCGCTCGACAGCGCCCGATCGTTCACGTCGATGAACCCCTGACTCGCGTCTCCTGGAACGCCGGCTCGTACTTCGGGCGCCGCTGGGACACGAAGGCCGCGTCCCTGCGTTGGGTCCTGGATCGCCACCCGGAAGTCGCCGCCGACGGCCGTGCCGCTGCACGGGTGTACGGCCAGATCGCGTTCGCGCACGCGGCGCTCGGGCAACCCCGCGAGGCGCTGCGGTGGAGTGCGAAGGCAATCGCCCGATACCCGCTCCAGCCGAGAGGCTACATCGCCGCCGCCGTGGCTCTGCGCCTCGTGACGAGCGAGCAAGTCGTCGACGCATTGCATCGCCGCGGACGCGGCGTCTGATCGCCGGACACCCCTCCCCGGCTCCGTCCGGACCGGCGAGAAGCGAGGTCTCAGAGACGACTCGCCACGCTCGAGGGCGCGACGATCACGTCGAGCTGCAGCCGCTGACGAAGACGGTACAGCTGCCACCCGTAGACGAGCGCGCCGGCGACTACCGCCACCGCGATCACGGGCGCACGCAGTCCAAGCAGCACGGCGCTCAGCGCGGGAACCGCGGCGAAGCAGACCACTGCCTGAGCGCCGACCGTCACTGAGAGCCGGCTCACCGGGTGGAACTGGAACCGGCGGCCGATCTGGGTCAAGGCGGCGCAATTGCGGACGACGATCGAGACCGCCCACGCGGTGGCGGCCCCCGCGATTCCGAGGGCCGGAATGAGCGCGACGTTCAGCGCGACATTGACGACGAACGCGGCGAGCGTGTCGGCGAGATTCCACCCGGTCTTGCCGACGGTGATGAGGACGATGTCCACGAGGCCGCAGGCGCTCGCTGCGAGCATTGCGAGGGCGAGTACGACCATCGTGGAGCTTCCCGAGTCGTAACTCGGTCCGAGGATCTCGAGGACGACTGGAGCGGCCACCAAGGCGACAAGGAACAGCGGCCACGTGAGCGCCATGATCCACACCGTCGAGAGCTGGTAGAGGCGACGCGCCGACGCGAAGTCCTCCAGCGCGACGAGCATCGCGAGCCTGGGCTGCACCGCGTAGGAGATCGCCTGATTGCCCAGCTGACCGAGGACCAGGAAACGTGTTGCGGCGGTGTAGACCGCTGCCGCCGCGGCACCCCGCATGGCGCCGACGAGTAGGATGTCCAACCGCTGCAGCGCAATCTGGGCCATCGCCGCAAGCGCCCGGGGGAGCGTGAACCGCCAGAAGAGCCTCAAGTCGCTCTCGTGCTCGGACGGAGTGCGCTGCTGGCCGTGCGGCAGGAGCCGTCGTAGCCAGAGCGCGGCGACAACCCCTACGGCTGCGTAGGGCGCCGCCCAAGCGCAGATGACGGCGAACGCTTGCCCGCCGGCGGCGACCGCCGCCGTAACGAGGATGACCTGGAGAGCAGGCCGAACGAGACGCTCGAGCACGACAGTCGGGCGAACCGCGCCAAGTCCACGCGTGGCGCCTACGACCACGTCGTAGGTTGCCGCGACTGGAACGGTGACGCCGAGAGCGGCCATCAACGCGCGGCCGTGCGGGACGGCCGTGTCCCCGAGTACGAGGTCGAGAAGCGCCGGCGCGGTAAGAGTGAGCACGGCCGCTGCGACTCCACCGACGATCGCGACCGGTACGAGCCCGGCGCGAAGGTATCCCGCGATGTCCTGGGGTTGATTGCGCGCACGTGCCCCGGCGAGAAAGTGAACGATGCTGACGTCGACCCCCAAGCGGCAGGCGGTCGCCGTCAGGAGGAACAAGGATGTGGTCGCGAAGACGGCGCCCGCCTGCGGTATCGGCAACGCGCGCGCGATGACGACGAGCAGAACGAGGTTGACGCTCGCCGAGAGGGCGGCACCGGCCACATTCGCGATCCCCCCGCGCGCTACCCCGTGGAAGCTCGGCAGGCCGTCGGTCGCCGTGCGCTCAGCTGGCGCGGACGTCCGCAGGCGCCGGAAGAGGCGCGTCCTAGCTTTGGGCATCTGAAGACGCGGCGCGCCGAGCGAACCCCAGGTGCCCCGTCAGCGCCGCTCTGCCAGCCGCGCGTCCCACGGGCGCCGGTGAGCGCTGCGCGCAGCCCTGCTCGTTCGTTCGGGCGTTCCCCAGGCCCGCCGGGTTGCCCGTCTTCGTGAAGTCGCCGCCTCTCTCGAGGCGCGATTCGCCGCCCTCGTTCGCGACGGCGATCGAGGAGAGCTCCAGGCTCGAGTTCGCCCAGGGGTACCAGGTGGAGAGAGCCCCTGAGGAGGGGACGTCGACGGAATCGAGGTTGTCGTGGTCGCTCGACGTTGAGGTCCGCTCGAGCCAGCGCCGGGGCGACGACGACACATCCGGAAGGACGCCGCCGACCGCCATTTACCGCCGAGCCCGCAAAGACACCTCCTCGCTACCGCAGCCACGAGAAGGTCCAGCGTACGGCAGCGCTCGAGCGGGGTGCAAGCGCTCCGGCGGTCGTCGCGCGTGGTCCTCAGCCTCTTCGAGGCCCAGCGCGACGATCGGGGACGCGATGCGCACACCTGATCTTTCCCCGCGCTCGCCGCCCGCTTCCACCCGCCTGGGAGAACGTGCCGAGACACGACCGAGACCCTCGCCGAAGCGAAGTCGCCGACGTCGCCGATCTCGGCGCTCGCGCGGCAGCCGCGAGCCGGCGCATGACGACGCCACTCGCGACGGGGCAACCGCCGCCGCGAGAGAGCGACCGCGCCGCGTCCGGCGAGACCGGCGACTTGAACCTCGCAGGAGCGAGTCGTATGGTTGGCGACGGCGACGACTGCGGCCTTAAGGGAAGGCGGGACCTGCGGTGGCCGTCATGCGGCGTGACCGAGTTCATCTCGACGATGGTGTTGTTTCCCGGGCGAGACCAGATCCGCCTGCTGCCGGCGGCGGAACGGGAATGAATCGCACGAGTTCGAGGAACAAGGCGGTTTCCGCGGCAGAGCCGTCGACCGACTCGGGTTCGCTGGCCGGCGACATGCTGGTCCATGCGGTCGATGCGAGCGCACGGTCGGCCCCCGAGGCGAAACGACCGCCGACGGTCACGCGATCGCGCGGGTGGCTGGTCCATCGGATGCTCGTGCTTGCAGACGTGGTCGCTCTCGGATGCGCATTCGCGATCGCCGAGGCCTTCTCACCGGGGCAGCCGAAAAACGACCACGTCGGCGTCGGTGCCGAGATCGCTCTCTTCGCAATGACGCTGCCCGCGTGGGTCGTGGTGGCGAAGCTTCACGGCCTCTACGACAGCGACGAGAAGTGCACGGATCACACGACCGTCGACGACCTCGTGGGCGTCCTCCATCTCGTGACCCTCGGCATGTGGTTCTTCGTTTTCGCCGGCTGGGCAACCGGCTGGGCCGACCCGGGCGTGGGGAAGCTGTTGAGCTTCTCGCTCCTCGCGATCGCACTGGTGACGGTTGCTCGCGTGGTCGCTCGCGCGGCTTCCCGGAGATCGTCGGTGTACGTGCAGAAGGCGGTTATCGTCGGCGCGGGGGTCGTCGGTCAACTCGTGGCCCGCAAGCTTCGAAGCCATCCCGAATACGGGATACACGTGGTCGGGTACGTCGATTCAGATCCCCTCGACGAGGCCGATCCCGACGCGGGTCTGCCTGTTCTGGGAGACGTCGATCGTCTCCCTGCGCTGATCGAGGTGTTCGACATCCAGCGCGTCGTCGTCGCGTTCTCGCGTGATTCCCACGACGCGATGCTCAGGGTGCTGCGCGTACTGCGGGACTCCAACGTGCAGCTCGACATCGTTCCGCGGCTCTTCGAGGTCATCGGCCCCAACGCGTGCCTACACGCGGTCGAGGGTCTGCCGCTCCTGGGCACGCCGCCCGTTCGCCTCTCGCGCTCATCTCGCCTCGCGAAGCGCGTGGTGGACGTCGCCCTCTCGGCGATCGGCCTCCTCTTGCTGAGCGTTCCGATTGCCGTGATTGGCCTCCTGATCAAGCTCGATTCCCGCGGCCCGATCTTCTTCGCGCAGGTGCGAATGGGCAGCGGAGAGAAGACGTTTCGCATCTTCAAATTCCGGACGATGCGCACGGACGCGGAGGACCTGAAGAGCGAGCTTCGGCACCTGAACATGCACCTAGCCGGCGACTCGCGGATGTTCAAGGTCTCGAACGATCCTCGGATCACGCGTGTCGGCCGGGTTCTGCGCCGGCTCTCGCTGGACGAGCTCCCGCAGCTGATCAACGTGCTCGTCGGTCACATGTCGCTCGTCGGGCCACGGCCGCTCATCCTCGAGGAGGACGAGCACGTCCGTGAATGGGCCCGGACGCGCCTGAACCTCAAGCCGGGCATGACGGGGCTGTGGCAGGTGCTCGGCGCGAGCGACATCCCGTTCGAGGAGATGACGCGACTCGACTACGTCTACGTCACGAACTGGTCCTTGTGGGGCGACGTGCGGCTCATCCTGCGCACGCTTCCGGCCCTCGCCCGAGCCCGGCGCGCGTACTAGGCGACGGCGAGCACGATGAGGATCCTCCTCGTGTCGTCGTCGGGAGGCCACCTTCTCCAGCTCTACCGGCTGAGCGGTTGGTGGGAGAAGCACGAGCGGCTCTGGGTGACCTTCGACACCGCCGATGCGATCTCGATCCTCGAGCACGAGAACACCGTCTGGGCATTCCGGCCGACGACGCGGAACCTAGGGAATCTCGCGCGAAACATGCTGCTCGCGCGACGCGTGTTGAAGACATTTCGACCAAGCATCGTCGTGTCGACGGGCGCAGGCGTCGCCTTTCCGTTCTTCGTGCTCGCTCGTATTCACCGAATCAAGACCGTGTACGTCGAGGTCTACGACCGCATCGATCTGCCGACGCTGACCGGGAGGTTGTGCTACCGGTTCTCCGATCTCTTCCTGATCCAGTGGGAGGAGCAAAAGCGCTTCTACCCTCGGGGCCAGCTCATCGGCCGACTGCTCTGATGGAAAACTTTGGCGCGAACGAGACCGTCGAGTTGCGGCGTCCGCTGGTCTTCGTCACGGTCGGAACGGACTCTCATCCGTTCCACCGCCTCATCTCCTGGATCGACGCGTGGCTCGCCGACGGTGCGGCGGCACGCGTCCGTTGCGTCGTCCAGCACGGAACCGCGAGGCCCGCGAAACACGCAGTGTCACGACCATTTCTCAACCATCGCGAGATGGAGGAAATGGTGGCGCGAGCGTCCGTTGTCGTCTCACACGGCGGCCCAGGCACGATCGTGTTGTGCGCCGAGCGGAACAAGCGGCCGATCGTCGTCGCGCGCGCGCCAGAGTTCGGCGAGATCGTCGATCACCACCAGGTGCTGTTCACGCGACGCCTCGGGGCGGAAGGGGAAATCGAACTGGTGACGTCCACGGACGCCCTGCGGGTGAGCCTCGAGACCTTCCTCGCCGATCCAGCCATGGCGGTGCTCGCGAGGGAGACTGACCGAGGAGCGACGGCGGTCAGACGGTTTGAGGAGCTCGTGCAGGGCTTGTTCGAGTGAGACGCCCGTTCGGTCGGGTGCAACCGGGCGATTCCGTGACGCAGCGGCTTTGAGGGCGAAGGACACCGGGACGAGCGAGGGACAGATCGATGCCGCCGGTGAGCGGCGCGTCCACGACGTCTCGACCGGGGGGAGGAGCGCTTCGAGCAATGGGCACACGAGAGCCGCCCGCCAGCGAGCCGACGACGGAGCCAAACGGCCGGGGCGTGTCGGGCGCCGCGTCGTCCTCGGGCCCGGGTGGCCGCTGGTCGCGATCTTCGTCGGCTACCCGCTGTGGTGGCTGCTCGGCTTGCGGAGCTTCGTGTTTCTGTTCGCTGTGGTGCCCATGGCGCTGACGCTTGCCCGCCGATCCCGGTTAGTCGCACCACGGGGCTTCGGGGTGTGGCTTCTCTTCGTTGCCTGGGCCGCGGCCGGTCTCGCACTCGTTGGGGCGCATGCTCCCGGCGCCACTGACGGCCAGATGGCAACACGCCTCTTCCCAGCCACGTATCGTGTCGGCTGGTACATCGCTCTGACCGTCGTGCTGCTGTACGTCGGCAACCTTTCCGAGCGAGAGTTGTCGAGCCGGCGCATCTGTCGCTTGTTGTCGGTGCTTTTCATGCTCACGGTGGCCGGCGGATACCTCGGCATCGTCGCGCCGCGATTCCAGTTCACCTCCCCCGTCGAGCACCTTGTACCGACCGGCATCGCGAACAACGCCTTCTTCAAGTCACTGACTCACCCCGTTTCGGCACAGGTGCAGAGCTTCCTCGGCTACGACGAGGCGCGACCGGCCGCGCCCTTCGGCCACGCCAACGACTGGGGCGCGAACTTCGGCCTGCTGCTGCCGTTCTTCGTGCTCGAGTGGCTGCGGCGCGACGGCGGCTGGCGGCGGTGGGTCGGGGTCGGCGTCCTCGCCGCGGCCGCCGTCCCCGCCGTCGCCTCACTGAACCGTGGCCTGTGGCTCGGGCTGTCGGTGATGGCTGTGTACGCTGCCGCGAGCGCCGCCGTCAGCGGTCGGTTCGCCGCCCTTGCCGGGCTCGTGTCCGCAGGTGCCGCCGTGGTCGTCGTCGCCGCCGTCACACCCCTCGGGGGCACGATTCAGGAGCGGCTCGCTACACCACACAGCAACAACGCCCGCTCGACCCTCGCTTCGCGCACCGTGGCGGCCGTCACCCACGGCTCGCCCGTCGCCGGCTTTGGATCAACCCGTGACGTGCAGGGCAACTTCACCACGATCGGCGGAGGCGCGACGCCCGAGTGCCCCCGCTGTGCACCGCCCGCCATGGGCACTCAGGGGCACATCTGGCTGGTCATCTTCAGCCAGGGGTTCGTGGGCGCTGCATTGTTCTTCTGGTTTGTGCTGAGGCGGTTCCTGCCCCACTTGTGCGACCGTCGCCCCCTCGCGTCAGCCGTGTGCGCATCGCTCGTCTTCTTCTTCGTCGTGATTTCGGTGTACGACCTGCTCGACGCGCCGATGTTCACCGTGACGATCGGCCTAGCTCTGCTCTGGCGAATGCAGCGAGCGCCGGCTCCCCTCCGTGTCGAGCCGCGAGCTGTCGCGGCGGGTGCGCAATGAGCGCGCGGGTCCTGGAGTCGGCTGCCCGAGTTCGACGCGATATCGCCGCTCTCTGGGCCGTACCCGTCGAGGTCGAGGTCATCCGTGCGCGCGGGGCGC
>JALZFU010000245.1 GCA_030861385.1 Actinomycetota bacterium | reverse complement strand
GACGAAGTGCCCGTCGAAGTACTCGCCCGCGCAGAGCTGACTCCGTAGATGGCGCTCCTCGGGCGAGCCGCTCTCATCGTCGCCCTCGGGCTGGTCGCCTACGCGGCGATTGCGGGAGCGGTGGCCGCGTACCGCGGGCGACGCACGCTCGCCGACTCGGCTCGAAACGCGCTCGCCGGTGGCCTCGCGGCGACGGCAGTCGCCTCGCTCGTCCTCCTCGGTGCGCTCGCGGCGAAGGACTTCTCGTTCGTCTACGTCGCCGACCACACGAGCGACGAGCTCCCCCTTCCCTACACGCTCGCCGCATTCTGGAGCGGCCAGGAGGGGTCGCTCCTCCTGTGGCTCCTCGTCCTCCTCGCCATGAGCGTGAGCGCCGTCTCTCTGAACGCGAAACTGACGCGGGACGTGCTTCCGTGGACGGTCCCGGTTCTCGCGGGCGTCGCGACCTTCTTCGCGATCCTCCTCGTCTTCGTGGCGAGCCCGTTTACGACGCAACCCCGCCCGGCGGACGGGCTCGGCCTGAACCCGAGCCTCCAAAACCCCTACATGCTCGCGCACCCGCCCCTCCTCTACCTCGGCTACGTCGGCCTCACGATTCCGTTCGCCTTCGCGATGGCCGCGCTCGCCTCTCGCCGAACGGACGAGCGCTGGATCGTCGCTACGCGCCGCTGGACGCTCGCCGCCTGGGCGTTCCTCGGTTTCGCGATCCTGCTCGGCGCCAAGTGGGCATACGAGGAGGTCGGATGGGGCGGCTGGTATGCGTGGGACCCCGTCGAGAACGCGGCCCTCATGCCGTGGCTCGTCGGAACCGCCTTTCTCCACTCGGTCATGGTTCAGGAGAAGAAGGACATGCTGCGTGTCTGGAACGCCATCCTCGTCGCGCTCGCCTTCGCCCTCGCTCTCTTCGGGACGTTCTTGACGCGGAGCGGGATCCTGAGCTCGATCCACTCGTTCACGCAATCGTCGATCGGACCGTGGTTCCTCGGCTTCATCGCCGCGGTGGCGGCGGCCTCGACGGCGCTCATCCTCGTCCGCCTGCCGCTCCTTCGGTCGCGTACACGCCTGGAGTCGCTCGTCTCACGCGAGGCGGCGTTCCTCTACAACAACCTCTTCCTCGTCGCCTTCGCGCTCACCGTTCTCTGGGGCGTCCTCTACCCAATCGTCTCCGAGGCCGTGCGCGGCGCGACGCTCACGGTCGGCGCGCCCTACTACGACTTCTTTGCGATCGTCTTCGGTCTCCCGATCGTCCTCCTCATGGGAGTCGGGCCGCTCGTCGCCTGGCGGCGCGCGTCGCTTCGCTCGCTGGGCGGCTCGCTCATCTGGCCCGCTGCAGCCGCCGTCGTCGCGGGAGTCGTGCTCGTCGCGCTCGGCGCCCGCTCGAGCGCGGTCGGGCTCGTCGGCTACACGTTCGCCGCGTTCGTCCTCGCCGCGATCGCACTCGAGTTCACGCGCGGAACCCGCGCGCGGAAGGCGACGGGAGCGGCGACGTGGCTCCAGGCGTTCACGAGCCTCGTGGCGCGAAATCGCCGTCGCTACGGCGGGTACGTCGTCCACGCGGCGATCGTGCTCCTGCTCGTCGGCGCCGTCGGGATCGGCGGCTTCTCGACGAAGCGAGAGGCCCGTCTTCGCCCCGGCGAATCGGTCGCCGTCGCCGGGTATACGCTGACGCTCCTCGGCGCCGACGAGCGACGGGGCGCGAACGCGCAGGAGATTCGCGCGCGCTTGGCGGTCGAGCGCGGCGGTGACGAGCTCGGGACGATCGCGCCCGGAAAGAACCGCTACTTCGCCGAGGAGCAGACGTCGAACGAGGTCGCGATCCGGTCCGACTTCCTGCGCGGGGAGGATCTCTTCGTCATCGCCGACGACTTCCGCCGCGACGCCGTGTTCCTCGAGATCATCGTGAACCCCCTCGTGAACCTGATCTGGCTCGCGGGTCTCGTCTTCCTGGCGGGGTCGCTCGTGGCGCTTTGGCCGGACGCCCGCGAGCAGCGCCGGCTCGCACGCCGGTTCGCCGAGCGCGAGGAGGCGCTCGCGCGCGCATGACGGAGGCGCTCGCCCTCGCGCTCGGCGCCGTTCTCGCCGTCGCGGCCGTCGTCTTTGCGGCGCGGCCCTTCCTCTGGCCCGACGTCGTCGGCAGCGGCGAGCCGTTCGCGGAAGACGCCGAGCGAATTCAGCTCGAGGAGGAGCGCGACCGAGCGCTCGCCGGACTGAAGGAGCTCGAGTTCGACCACCGAACGGGGAAGATCACCGACGCCGACTATCGAGCGCTCGTCGGACCGCTGCGCCGCGAGGCGGCGGAGGCGCTCCGCGCGCTCGAGCGAAGGGAGGTCCCGGTGCGCGCGACCGGAACTGCAACGGCCGAGCGAGAACGTGCTCGCGTCCCCGAGCCCTGGCCGCCGCCCGACGAGGGCGACGTGCCGGATCCGGCCCCGCCGCCGGCGCCCGGGGAGCCGACTCCCGGGCCCGACGAGCCGGCGCCGCCAAAACGCCCGAGCCTTCCGCGGACACGCGCCTAGAGCGCAAAACGTCCTGCAAAGAACCGAGGGCTGTTGCCTGTCGGGGCGGTTTGGTATAGAAACGCGGGCTTCAGGACAGCGGAAGCGTGCGCGGAGCAAGGACGTCCGTGCGCCGAGCGAAACTCGTACCGGTGCCGATTCCCCCTCGGATACTCCTCGTCACGGCCCTGCTCGCCGCGGCGCCGGTCGCGCTCGCGTCGACCGCGCGTGGCGAGAGCCGCCAGGAGATCCTCCAGGGGCGGATCACCGCGCTGCGCGGCGAGATCGCGCGAGCCAAGCACCAGGAGGGCGTCCTCTCGACGGAGGTCGACGCCGCGACCAGCGAGATCGAGGCGCTCGAGAACGACATCGGGGCGCTGTCGGCAAAGGTCGAGGAGCTGGAGAGCCAGCTCGCAAGGTTCCGGGCGCGACTCGCCGCGCTCGAGGCGCGCTACCGCCAGCAGACCCGCTACCTGAACGGGCTGCGGCTCGACCACGCCCGGGCACAGCGGATTCTCGAGACTCGGCTCGTCGAGCTCTACGAGAGCGGCGAGACGGACGCGCTCGCCGTGCTTCTCCAGGTCGAGAGCCTGAGCTCGTTGCTCGACCAGATCGACTTCATGAACGAGATCGGTCGGAACGACCAACGGATCGTGGACGAGCTTCGAAGGCTCACGGCTGCGATGCGCGAGGCCCGCGAGCGGACGCGTGCGCTCAGGGACGAGGTCGCGCAGGCGACGGCCGTGATCGAGGAGAAGACGGAGGAAGCTCGGGCCGCCCGAGCAGAGCTCGTCGCGCGCGAGCTGGCGCTCGAGGCCGCGCGCGCGGCCAAGCGTGAGCTCCTCGCGGCGACGCGGGAGGAGCGCCACGAGGACGAAGAGAACCTGGACGAGCTCCAGGCGGCGAGCGCCGCCCTCGCGGCGCGAATCCGGGCGGCGTCGTCCGCGGCGAACGTCTCCTCGAGCGGCTCGTCCGGCTCGTCCGCCTCCTCGGGCGGCGCGTCCTCGGGAAGCACGGACGCGACGCCGTCGTCGAGGGGCCTCATCTGGCCGGTTTCGGGAACCGTGACGAGCGGCTTCGGGATGCGTTGGGGCCGCATGCACGAGGGAATCGACATCGCCGCGCCGGCCGGGACGACCGTACACGCGGCCGCGTCCGGCCGCGTCATCGTCGCCGGCTGGACGGGGGGCTACGGGAACCTGATCGTGATCGACCACGGGGGCGGGCTCGCGACCGCCTACGGGCACCTGTCGGCGCTCTGGGTCGGAGGCGGCTCCGTCTCGCAGGGACAGGGGATCGGGGCGGTCGGGTGTACCGGCTCGTGCACCGGCCCGCACCTCCACTTCGAGGTGCGCGTGAACGGCACCCCGGTGGACCCGCTCGCGTACCTCTGATCACGGGAGACGACCCTAGGGCTCGACGACGCGCAGGTCGGGCAGGCCGCGATAGCGCCCGGCGAGGCCGAACCCGTAGCCGACGAAGAAGGTGTCGGGCGCGTCGAAGCCGACGTAGCGGATCGGGAGGTCGTCGACGAGGCGGCGGTAGGGGCGGTCAACGAGCGTGCAGACGGCAAGGCCGGCGGGGCGGCGGAGCGCGAGCGTCTTCAGCAGGTAGTTCAGCGTCAGGCCGGTGTCGACGACGTTCTCGACGACGAGCACGTCGCGGCCCTCGATCGGTCCGTCGAGGTCCTTGAGAAGGCGGACGGCGGAGCGACCGCCGAGCGGCCCGCCGTAGCCGGCGAGGGCGACGACGTCGAGAGCGTGCACGAGCGGGATCGCGCGCGAGAGGTCACTCGCGAAGATGAAGGCGCCGCGCAGGACGACGACGAGGAGGAGGTCACGGCCGGCGTACTCGTCACCGATTCGCCCTCCGAGCTCGCGAACGCGGGCGCCGATCTCCTCGCGGGAACGGAAGATTTCGCCGGGGGGCGGCTCCGCCCAGGGTGCGGAGCTAGGCGGCGAAATCGAGGCCGTACTTCCGGAGGAGCCGCTCGAAATCACGCTTGTAGAAGAGCTTCACGCGGATCTCGGGATACCGCTCGCGCAGCTTGCGAATCTTCCGGTTCTTCCGCGTGACGAGCGATTGCTTCATCGTCGTGATCTCGAGGTAGAGGTCCTGCTCGGGGAGGTAAAAGTCGGGGCGAGTCGCCTCGCGGATGCGCCCCTCGGCGTCGGTCTCGAGGACGAACAGGCGAGGCTCGTACTGCCAGGGGATCCGGTAGTAGTCGAGAAGCTTCGCCACCTCGAGCTCGGCCCGGTTCACGAACCGCGGGGCTTCATTACCGCAATATGCCTGGAAACCAAGGGTTTCCTCCCGCACGCGCGTCACGGTAGCAACCCGCACGGACATCCCCGTACCATTCGCGGGAGGCGGACGGTGTTCCGGATCGCGCACATCTCGGATCTCCACTGCGGCTCGCCGCATTTCGTCCCCAACCTTCTCGAGCGAGCGATCATGGAGGTCAACGAGCTCAAGCCGGACGTCGTCGTGTGCTCGGGCGACCTCACGACGAACGGGTTCCGGCAGGAGTACGCGGAGGCTGCCGCTTATCTCTCCCGCCTCGCCTGCGAGACGCTCGTCGTCATCCCGGGCAACCACGATTCCCGGAACGTCGGCTACGTCCACTTCGAAGAGCAGTTCGGCGCCCGAAACGCGGCCGTGCACGTGAACGGCGTCTCGATCGTCGCCGTCGACTCGTCGGAGCCGGACCTGGACCACGGCCAGATCGGCCGCGGTCGCTACGGGTGGATCGAGGAGCAGTTCGCCGCCCCGGCCGACTTCCGGATCTTCGTCCTCCACCATCACCTCCTCCCGGTGCCGGGGACCGGGCGGGAGCGGAACGTCGTCTACGACGCCGGCGACGCACTCGAAGTCCTCCAGCAGGCGCGGGTGAACCTCGTCCTCTCGGGTCACAAGCACGTGCCGTACGCGTGGCGCCTCGAGGACATCTTCATAGTCAACGCGGGCACGGTCTCGTCGCTCCGTCTTCGCGGAAAGGGACGGCCCTGCTACAACCTCGTCGAGATCGAGGGCCGCCACGTCGCCGTCTGGCGGAAGTACCCGTTCCACGGGCAAGAGCGCATCATCCAGTTCCTCGCCGACACGCTCGAGTTCGAGAAGTACACCGGGCGGATCGAGGACGAGGTCACGAGCCGCCGGTGAGCGAGAGGGCCTTGGCGCTGATCGACGGCGAGCACTACGCCGAGGTCGTCACCGCCGCCTTCTCCGCGCTTCCGTACGAGATCGTCGGGGCGGTGACGCTCGGCGGGGCCGAGAAGCTCAGGGGGGACGAGGACTACCGCGTCCCGCTCTACGGGACCCTCGCCGAGGGACTCGAGCAAGCGGGCGCCGAGATCGTCGTCGACCTCTCGGACGAGCCCGTCTTGACGCCGCCCGATCGCCTCCGCCTCGCGAGTCGCACCCTCGCGGCCGGGGTGCCGTACGTGGGCGCGGACTTTCGCTTCGAGCCCGTCCCGTTCGCGCCGTTTTCCGTTCCCTCGCTCGCCGTGATCGGAAGCGGAAAGCGGGTGGGGAAGACGGCCGTCGCCGGACACGTGGCGCGCCTCCTCGACGAGAGACACGAGGTCGTCGTCGTCGCGATGGGACGAGGAGGCCCCTCGGACCCGGTCGTCGTCGACGAGCCGCCCGGGGTGGAGGATCTTCTCTCGCGCGCACGCTCGGGCGCTCACGCCGCCTCGGATTACCTCGAGGACGCGGCCCTGGCTCGGGTCGTCACGGTCGGTTGCCGCCGCTGCGGCGGCGGGCTCGCCGGGGCCCCCTTCGTCTCGAACGTCGAGGCGGGTGCGCGGGCGGCCGCCCACCGGCGGCCCGACCTCGTCGTCTTCGAGGGAAGCGGCACCGCCATTCCGCCCGTGGACGTCTCGGCGCGACTCCTCGTCGCGGGTGCGCGACAGGAGCCAGAGCTCGTCGCCGGCTACCTCGGCGCCTACCGGATCCTCGTCTCCGACCTCGTCGTCCTGACCGGCTGCGAGGAGCCGCTCGTCTCGCCCGGGGACGTCTCGCGTCTTCGT
>JALZFU010000237.1 GCA_030861385.1 Actinomycetota bacterium | reverse complement strand
CCCGTATGCGATCTTCGGTCGCGGGTGGCCCCGATTGCCCGACCCGGCTCACGGCGCCGGGTTCCACGCTCGCGTCGTCCGAACCCGCCACTCGTACGTCACCGCGCTCGTCTCGCCCTCGTACAAGCGCCAGCGGCCGACGCCCTCGAGCTCGCCGTGCGCCTCGCCCTCGAGCACGAACAGCGCTTCGATCCGGGTCGTCCGCATGTCGAACGCGACCGTGTAGGGAAGCCGGCTTCGCCACCGGTGGCGGTAGACGCTCCCGAGCCCGTTTTCGTCGCCGGCGTCGAGCTCCGAGGAGGGGCCGTCTCTGCGGCGGCGGGCGGGCGATTTGCGGCCCGCCGCATAGGCCGAAAAAACGCGAGCCCGCCGCCGGGACATCGATACGGCAGCTCTAGTTCGCCGATCGACTGGCTCGATTCTTGCGGCCGGTATATCGGTGGTCAACAGCGGAAATTTCGGTGCGCCCACTACACCTCGAGTTGCGACCGGCTCGAGCGAAGCCGGTCGCTAAGCCCGGATTGTCGCGGAGGACCTCGGCGAGGAAGCGCTCCGCGTCCTCGCCGCGAACGAACGTCTCGACCGCCGTCTCGGTCGCGACGCTGACGACCGCATCGACGAGCACGGGCGAAACCGTACGGGAGCGGGGCCTGGACCGCTCCTACGGAGAGGTCTGGTGGCACTTCTGGCTGCGAGGCTCACCAAGCGGGACTTGGGGAGTGCTGCCGCGCTCTCCGGGTCCGCGACTAGCGGTGCGTCCAAGAGGCCGGGAGCAAGGCCGTCCCTCCGCGGCTCGCAGGGTTCCCGGTCTCTGGACGCGGACGGTTCGTCATGGTCGCACCGTGCTCTTGCGAGTCTGGCGCGGACTCCTGACCTCGGCTACCGATGAGCGTGGTGGCTCTGGAACGGGACGCGCGACGCGGAAGTAATGGCGTTCGAGCACCGCGCCCGCGTCTGCGGGAGCTCACCGAGCGGTTAGAGAAGGAGAGCGCGGAAGACGTCGCCGACGAGGTCCACCGTCCGCGCCTCGAAGCGACCAGGAGCGCCTCGTCTTCCTCGACGACGGAGACTGCGGGGACGACGCGGGCATCTGCCCGTGGCAGCTGAGCGGCCGGGACGTGGAGCCCACGCCTGAGGAGAGCGACGCGTGCGAGGGCCGCGAGGTCAAGCTGACGTGGAGCTCGGACCAGTGGCACAAGCGCTAACGCCAGGGTTCCCCTTCGCCGAGGGTGAGACCCCCGCCTCCGAGGGAAACCTGTCGGACGCCCTCGACGTAGAGAGCGTCGCCTCCTCGAGGAAGTGCTCGGCGGCCTCGCCGCGGACGAAGGTCTTGACCGCCCTACTCGGTCTCGGGCGCCCTACGACCGCGTACGAGCATCGCGGCCGGTGCCGCGCTGCACGCTCGTCGCGGCGGGTGGACGCTACCGCTCAGACGGCTCCGCGACGACGAGGCTGAACCTCTCCACCCAGAGCTCGTCTCGCAAGCAGGGCTCATCCTGCAGAGCGTCGAGCATGGCGAGAATCGCTTCCCCGCGGGTGAAGAACGTATCGCCGGGTCCGTACTCGCGGTGCATCAACACGTAGAACTCGTCGACCACGTCTATTCCTCCGCGGCGCCTCGGTAGAGCAAGACCCGGGCTCGCCCGTGTCCTGCTCGCCCCCCAACTGAGCGATTCGCAAGCGGCACGCGCGTCGAGTCGCCGCATAACTCCGGCGTAGCGCCTGCGAACACTCCTCGAAGATGCAGGTCAGCCTGGAAACCTTGCGCGCTGGTGCGAAGGCGTTCACGGCGAAACGACGGAGCGACCCGCGTCTACGACGGGGTCGCCCCCCGGGGTGGACCTCGAAGCGTCAGCGCGTCGCGGCGGGACCGGGAGATGTTTCGCGCTCGTTTGTCCGTTTCAATAGCTCGAGGGTTCCGGCGAATATGCCCGTCGTGCAGTGCACCGCCGAGCGGGGGACGGAGGCGCCCGACTGCGGAATGATGGCTACGGCTGACCGCGCCCTACCCCGATCGAGGGATAGCGGTGTCCTCGCGCCGGACCGATGATCGCCGGGTGACGTACGTCTCACGAGTGCCGCTCCGCGCGCTCGCGCACGTCGTAGCACCGCTGGCGCTCGCGGGGGCGGCCACGAGCGTGTCTGCCTACGCCGTAGGCGCGGGCAACATCGCCGAGAACCGGCCCCGACTCGCGATCAGCCAAACGGCACCGCTTTTTACGGTCGTGAACTCGGCACCAGGCATGCACGAAGTCCGGCGCGTCATCGTCACCAACCGTGGAACCGCTGCCGGCCGTCTCCGCCTAACCGTTGCGACAACCGGCTCCACCCGACTCGCGAATCGCCTCCGGGTGCGAATCAGAATGGGCAGCCGGGTGGTCTACGGCGGTTGGCTTCGCGACCTTACGGCAATCCGGCTCGGACGGATCCCGCCGAAGGCTCGGCGGCGCTTTCGCGTCGGGATCCGCTTCCCGACTGCGCCGACGAATCAGAACCGCTTGTAAGGATCGAGCGTCCGGATTCGGTTCGACTGGACAGCAAGCGGGGCGTAGCCGGCGGCGCAGAAACCTCGGCAGACTGCTCGAGTCGCGCCAACCTCGATGACCCGGCGCGGCCGCGAGCGCGGTGAAGGCTCACGACCACGGCGTACCGGGGAGCGTCGGCCGCCCGGGTTGCCAGTTCGGAAAGGGCGCGTACGCCTTTGCGGGCGATCTCGTCTCCGCCTCGACGCCGGCGCCGTGGCGGAGCGCGAGCTCCGAGCGGGGATAGACAACCTCCCCCTGCTTTCGCCGAGCGCCAGCTCGGCCTTCCCGCCTCGAGGACGGCCAGCGTGAACCCGAGCTCCGGAAACGGGGCGTCGTCGCTCTCGAAGATGCATGCAGCGCCGAACGCCGCGTTTGCGACCCACGCCGCGTCGCGGACGTTCACCACGAACCAGCCATCGGTGACGGCGACGACCCCCGCGTCCGAATGCTCGAGGCGTGCCTCGTCGACCACTCCCGCCGCTGGCATATTGGCCCTCGTGCGACGTGAGCGAGTCATCGTACGGATCCGAGCGGGGCCGGCGTGGAAGTCGGGCCCCCCGGAGGATCAGCCGGGGTGGCCAGATCACGAGCGGTTCGTCGACGATCTCGTCGACCGCGGAACGATCGTGATGGGGGGCCCGTTCAGCGACTTCAGCGGGTCGATGGTGATCGTGGAGGGTCTCGCCCCGGAGGCGGTACGGCGCCTCCTGGACGACGATCCGTTCGTCCAAAACGGCGTCTTCGAAGTGGACGACGTCCGCGCGTGGACGCTCTACGTCGACCGTTTGACGTCGCGCGCGTAGCCGAATTCGTCGACCGCGACCTCTGTCGCTCGCGCGCGTCACTCCGCTCGCCGCGGCGATTGCTGGAGGACGAACGTCGCGCCGCTCGCTCGAGTCCGGGCGGAGCAAGCGGAGGCGGGTCCTGGCCCCGGAACTCGCCCTGCCGCGGCGCCAGCAGCGTCGTCCGATCTAGGCTGGTCGGGACACGACGAGAGGAGCCGGCATGGTTGGGGAAGCGAAGCTCGTCGCCACCGCGAACGGCCTCGTCCCGGAGGGGGACGGGTGGTTCGTCGTCAACGCGCGTGAGACTCGCTGGATCGGGAGCGAGGAGCTCGGAAAAGCGTGTACGTTCGAGGGCGACGTTCGCTTCCCGGAGGTTGGAATCAACATCGGTGTCCTCGAGCCGGGGCAGCCGGCCTGCATGTACCACGGCGAGGAGGCACAGGAGGACTTTCTCGTCCTCGCCGGGGAGTGCCTGCTCCTGATCGAGGGCGAGGAGCGGCGACTCACCGCCTGGGACTTCGTCCACTGCCCGGCGTGGACGGAGCACGTCTTCGTCGGCGCTGGATCGGGGCCGTCCGTCGTCCTCGCCGTCGGAGCGCGAGGGAGAGAGCGCGGCGTTCGCTATCCCGTCGCGAACGTCGCCCGCACCTACGACGCCTCCGTCCATGAGGAGACCGACAACCCTCGCGAGGCGTACGCGCGCTTCTCGGATCTCGTCGAGCGCCCTTACCGCGAGGGCGACCTCCCCGACTGGTGAGCGAGTGGGAGGTTCGGCGCGGACGCCGCGTCGTTCGCCTCTCGAGCGCCGACCGAGACCTCTTCCCGCCCGACGGGATCACGAAGGGCGACCTCTTTCACTACTACCGGGCGGTCGCGCCCGTTCTCGTGCCGCACCTGAAGGACCGGCCCTTTACGATGAAGCGCTTCCGGCACGGAATCGCGGGCCCCTTCTTCTTCCAGAAGGACGCGCCGAACGGCATGCCCGACTGGATCCCGACTCGCCCGTTCCGGACCTACCCGCGTGAGGGCGGATCGCGCATCGTTCGCTTCCCGCTCGTGAACGACACGCTCGCGCTCCTCTGGATGGTGCAGATGCACTGCATCGACATGAACGCTTGGTACTCGCGCGTCGACCGGCCCGAACGGCCGGACTTCGTCCTCTTCGACCTCGATCCGCCCGATGGCGGCTTCCGGCTCGCCGCGCGCGTCGCTCACCTCGTCCGCGAGGCGCTCGACGGGATTGGGCTCCGCTCCTACGTGAAGACGAGCGGCGCCGACGGCATCCACGTGCTCGTTCCCGTTGCTCGCCGCTCGAGCTACGAAGACACGCGCGAGCTCGCCGAGGGAGTAGCCGCGCTCCTCGAGCGGGAGGAAGCGGGGCTCGTGACGACGGAGTGGCGGAAGGCGAAGCGCGAGGGCGTCTACCTGGACGCACGCCAGAACGGGCCGGGAAAGACGATCGCGTCCGTCTACTCCGTCCGCCCCAAGCGCGGGGCTCCCGTCTCGACTCCCCTTCGCTGGGACGAGCTGACCGAGGAGCTCGACCCGGGAAGGTTCACGATGCGAGTCGTCCTCGAGCGCGTCGAGCGCGAGGGCGACCTGTTCGAACCGGTACTCCGCGATCGGCAAGCGCTCGCGCCCGCGCGTCGAGCGCTCTCGCGGCTTCCGGGTTAGCGTCGCCTCGGTGCGGCTGCCGGTCGCCCGAAGCGCCGCGGTCCCGCTCTCCGCAGGACTCGCCATCGTCGTGGTCCACTCGGGCGTCTCGCGGACGCTCGCCGAGACGCCGTACGCCGAACGGCGTGCGGCGTCCGGAGGGATCGCGGCCGAGCTCGGGCTCCCCTCGGGACGCGGCCGCCTTCCGCTGCCGTGCCGTCGGCGGCGCCCCCCGAGTTCGAGCCGACGCTTCCCGCCAGCGCGGGCGCTTCGAGGGCTCGAGCGGGTAAAAGGCACGGGAGTGACCCTCCCCGTCGCCCCGCCGCTCCCGCCCATGCTCGCGCGTCTCGCGCGCGAGCTTCCGCGCGGCGCCTACCTCTACGAGCCGAAGTGGGACGGATTTCGCGCGCTCGCATTTCGCGACGGCGAGTCCGTCGAGATCCAGAGCCGGCACGGTCGCCCGCTCGCCCGCTACTTCCCCGAGATCGTGGAGGCGCTCCTGGCGCTCGCTCCGACTCGCTTCGTCCTCGACGGCGAGGTCGTGGTCACGGGCTCCAGCGGCCTCGACTTCCCGGCGCTGATGGCGCGCCTGCATCCGGTCGGGTCACGCGTCGAGCGCCTCCGACGGGAGACACCGGCGCGACTCGTCGCCTTCGACCTGCTCGCGCTCGGCGACGAGGCCCTCCTCGCGAAGCCGTTCGAGGAGCGGCGCGCCCGGCTGGAAGCGGTCGTGCGCGACGGGGGCGGCGTCGTCCTGACGCCCGTTACGGACGATCCGAACATCGCCGCGGGCTGGCTCGATTCCTTCTCGGGAGGGGGCGTCGACGGCGTCGTCGCGAAGGAGCGCGGGCTTGCGTACCAGCCGGGCAAGCGCGTCTTGGTGAAGGTGAAGAACGAGCGCACCGCGGACTGCGTCGTCGCGGGGTTTCGCTGGCTCGCCGAGTACGACCTCGTTAGCTCGCTCCTCCTCGGGCTCTACGACGAGGACGGAGGGCTGCGCCACGTCGGCGTCGTGACGTCCTTCAGCCGCGACGAGCGGGCGCGGGTGACCGGCGAGGTGGCGCCGCTCGCGACGACGCTAGCGGGCCATCCCTGGGAGCGGGGCTTCGGCCTCGAACGGAGCCCGCTCGGCCGGCTTCTCGGCGCCGCCGGCCGGTGGATCCCCGACGAGATGGAGATGGACTGGACGCCCGTCCGCCCGAAGCTCGTCTGCGAGGTCGCCTACGACCAGGTGGACGGGCGACGATTCCGCCATCCCGCCCGCTTCCGGCGCTGGCGGCTTGACCGCGATCCCCGCTCCTGCGCGCTCGACCAGCTCGAGGCGGGAGCGCCCGAGCTCCCGCGGCTCCTCGCGGCGCGGTGAGCGCGGACGAGGGCGCGTCCGCCGCGCGGCTTCGCCTCACGAGCCCGGGGCGCGTCGTCTGGCCCGAGGCGGGGTTCACGAAGGGCGAGATGCTCGCCTACTACCGTTGCATCGCGCCCGTTTTGCTCCCGCACCTGGCCGACCGGCCAGTCACGCTCGCGCGCTTCCCCGAGGGCGTGGATCGCTACGGCTGGTACCAGACGGAGTGTCGCGGCCCGTCGTGGATTCCGAGGCGCCGCGTCGGGACGCAGAACTACTGCCTGCTGAACGACCTCCCGTCCCTTCTCTGGGCAGCGAACGCCGGCGCGGTCGAGTTGCATCCCCTGCTCTCGCGCGGGGAGCGCGTCGAGGAGCCGACGGCGGTCGCCTTCGACCTCGATCCCGGGCCCCCTGCCGGGCTCCGCGAGTGCTGCCGCGTCGCGATCGTGCTCCGCGACCGGCTTGCGGCGGCCGGTCTCGCTTCGTGCGTCAAGACGTCCGGGTCGCTCGGACTCCACGTCCTCGTCCCGCTGAACGCGCCGGCGACCTTCGCTGCCGCAAAAGCATTCGCCCGCGCCGTCGCGGCGGAGCTCGCGGCCCGGCTACCCGACCGGGTCGTCTGGCGCACCGGACGCTCGCTTCGAACGGGCAAAGTGCTCGTCGACTGGGGCCAGAACGCGGCGACGCGCTCGCTCGTCGCTCCCTACTCGCTTCGGGCCATGCGCGTCCCCACGGTCGCCGCGCCGCTCACGTGGGACGACGTCGAGCGCGCGTCCGCTTCGCACGTCTCGGACGGCCTCGTCTTCGCTCCCGCGGCCGTCCTCCAGCGAATCGAGTGCCTCGGCGACCCGTTCGGCCCCGTCCTCGAGCTCGTCCAGCGGCTCCCGGTCGGCGACTAGAGCGCACCGAAGACCTTCGGCCCTCGGTTACGCTTCCGCGCATGAGCGCTCCGCCGTACGGCGCGTGAAGCTCACGCTCCTCGGCGGCGGTGGCTTCCGCGTGCCGATCGTCTACGGCGCGCTCCTCGCCCGCGCTCGTCGCCTCGGGCTGGGCGAGGTGACGCTCTACGACGTCGACGACGCGCGACTCGGGCTCATCGCGCGCGTGCTCGAAGGGCTCGCGCGCGAGCGCGGGGAGTCGCTCCCCTTCCGCGCGACCACCGACCTCGACGACGCCCTCGACGGAGCGGACTTCGTCTTCTGCGCGATCCGCGTGGGCCAGCTCGAAGGACGGGTCGTGGACGAGCGCGTCCCGCTGGACGAGGGCGTGGTCGGTCAGGAAACGACCGGCCCCGGCGGCATCTGCTTCGCGCTTCGCACCGTGCCGGTCATGAGGCGGCTAGCCGAGGCGGTCGCGGCGCGCGCTCCCCGGGCGTGGTTCGTCAACTTCACGAACCCCGCGGGGCTCGTGACCGAGGCGATCCAGGACGTTCTCGGCGGCCGCGCCGTCGGCATCTGCGACTCGCCGACGGCGCTTTGCCGGCGCGTAGCGGCCGCGCTCGGCCGCATGCCCGACGACGTCTGGTTCGACTACTTCGGGCTCAACCACCTCGGCTGGCTCCGAGCCGTCCACGACGGCGAACGCGACCTCCTTCCGGAGCTCCTCGCGGACGACGAGCGGCTCGCCACATTCGAGGAGGGCCGGCTCTTCGGCGGTGAGTGGCTCCGCTCCCTCGGGATGATCCCGAACGAGTACCTCTACTTCTACTACTTCGCCTCGGACACGGTCGGTGCGATCAGCTCCGGCGTCGAGTCTCGCGCCGAGTTTCTGCTTCGCCAGCAGGGCCGCTTCTACAGCGCGAACGGCCTCGAGCCGGAGGAGGCGCTCGCCGCATGGCGCTCGACCCGGCGTGAGCGGGAGGAGACCTACTTCGCGGAAGCTCGGGCGGCGGCCGGCCTCGAGGACGAGCAGCACGAGCCGGACGAGGTCGGCGGCTACGAGGCGGAGGCGCTCGCCGTCCTCGAGGCCATCGCCCTGAACGAGCGGCGCGTGCTCATCCTCGACACGGCCAACCGAAGCAGCCTCCCGTTCCTCGACGCGAAGGCGGTGGTGGAGGTCCCGTGCGTGGTGGGACGCGCGCGCGCTCGTGGAGACGATGAAGGAGATCGAGCGCACGACGATCGCGGCCGCGCTCACGGGGTCGCGCGAGCTCGCAGTCAAGGCGCTCGCCCTTCACCCGCTCGTACCGTCCGTGAACGCGGCGCGGCGGATCTTCGACGCGTACGCGAAGCGCCAGCCCGAGCTCGCCGGACAGTTCGCGTGACGGTCGACGTCGTCTGCGGCGGGCCTGTCTTCCTCGACCTGACCTTCGAGGGCCTGGAAGCCCTGCCGGGACCCGGCCAGGAACGATACGCGCGCGACCTCCACGCGACGCCGGGCGGGGCGGCGATCACCGCGATCGGGCTCGTTCGCCTCGGCCTTCGCGCCGCGGTCGCGTGGCCGCTCGGGCGCGACGTCCCGGGAGCGATGCTTCGTTCCCTCCTCGAGCGGGAGCAGGTCGTCTGCGCTGGGCCGGAATCCGAGCGGACCCCGGTCACCGTCGTCCTGCCGGTGGAAGACGAGCGTGCCTTCGCCACCTTCGAGCCGCGCGCTCGCGTGGAGCGCGCGCTCGTCGAGCGGCTCGCCCCGCGCGCCGTCGTCGCGGGGATGGACGAGCTCCACCTCGTTCCGGCTCGCGCGGCCGCCTACGTCGTCGTCGACGATGCGCGCGCCGACCGCTACGCCCTTCGCCGCGAACCCATCGTCGGCGCGCGAGCGCTCGTCGCGAACCGCTCGGAGGCGCTACGGCTCACGGGTGAGGCGACGCCGGACGGCGCCGCGCTCGCGCTCTCCGAGCGCGTCGAGACGGCGGTCGTCACCTGTGGGGCGGAAGGCGCGGTCGCCTGCTCGAACGGCGAACTCGTCCGTGCCGGGGCCCCGCCGGTCGAGGCCCGGGACACGACGGGCGCCGGCGACCTCTTCCTGGCCGCCTACGTCTGGGGAGATCTCAACGGCCTCCCGCTCGCCGAGCGGATTCGGCGGGCGGTCGTCTACGCCGCGCTCTCCGTACGGACGGCGACCGGGGCCGCCGGCGCTGCCACGCTCGCCGAGCTCGAGGCCGCGTTGGCGGAGCTCGATTTGACGATCATGCACGAACAGTCAGCAAAGGAGAATCGATGACGCCTCTTGCATCACTTCGCTCGAAGCTCGTGCTCGTGCTGCTCGCGCTGGTCGCCTCGACCGGGCTTGCCGCATGCGGCGGAGGTCCCGGCGGCGACGAGGGGGAGACCCAGGCGCGCGAGGGCGGCGCCGAGATCCAGACGGACCCCTCGCGCCTCGGGGACGTGACGCTGACCGTGTGGGACCAGGAGGTCCGAGGCGGCCAGAACCAGGCGATGAAGGCGCTCAACGCGGCGTTCGAGAAGGAGTATCCGAACATCGCGATCAAGCGACAGGCGAAGTCGTTCACCGACCTCCAGACGACGCTTAAGCTCGCGGCGTCGGGGCCGAACCCGCCCGACGTCGTGCAGGCGAACAACGGATATTCGGCGATGGGCCCGCTCGTGAAGGCGAACCTGCTCGCTCCGCTCGACGAGTACCGCGACGCGTACGCCTGGGGCGACCGCTGGTCAGCCGGGATCCTGAAGATGAACCAGTTCACCGAGGACGGCGCCGAGTTCGGGAGGGGGAACCTGTACGGCGTCCCGACCACGGGCGAGGTCGTCGGCGTCTTCTACAACAAGGCGAAGCTGCGGCAGCTCGACATCCCGTTTCCGGAGACGTTCGACGACTTCGAAGTCGCCCTCGAGAGCGCGAAGGCCGGCGGCGAAACGCCGATTCAGTTCGGAAACCTCGACAAGTGGCCGGGCATCCACGAGTACGAGGAGCTGCAGATCCAGCACGTTGACAAGGAGTACGCGCGAAGCTTCATCTTCGGGGAGGGCGAGCAGTCCTTCTCCGAGTCTGGGAACGGCGAGGCCGCCTCCCAGCTCGTCGAGTGGGCGAGGAACGGCTACTTCACCAAGGGCTTCCAGGGTCTCGGCTACGACCCGTCCTACCAACAGTTCGGGAAGGGCCAGGGCGTCTTCCTGATCACCGGGAGCTGGCTGACCGCCGATCTCAAGAAGGCGCTCGGAGACGACCTCGGCTTCATGCTCCTCCCGCCGCCGAGCGGCGGCTCGCTCGCGGCCGTCGGCGGCGAAGGGCTCCCCTGGGCGATCAGCTCGAAGTCGAAGAACGCTGACGCGGCAGCGGCGTACATCGACTTCATCACGAGCGACGAGGCGGCACAGGTGATCACGGACGCCGGCCTCCTCTCCGCGACGACGGCGGACGTCACCGTCCCCGAGGGGATCGAGAGCGAGGTCTTCGACGCGTGGAAGAGGGCGAACGACGAGGAAGCGATCGTCCCGTACCTCGACTGGGCGACGCCGACCATGTACGACACGATCACCGCGGGCGTCCAGAAGCTGATGGGCGGGCAATCGTCGCCGGACGAGTTCGTGGCGGCGATCCAGGCGGACTACGAGAAATTCCATCAGGGTGGGAGCTGAGCCGGCGAGAGCGGAAGCAGCGGGTCCGGCGGCCTCGCGGCTCTCCGACCGCGCCGTCAGCGACGGGCTTGCCCGGCATCGCGAGCCGCCGGGCGAGCCGCGGCGGATCGGCTACCTCTACGTCCTCCCGGCGCTCGCCGTCTACGGCGCGTTCGTCCTCTACCCGCTCCTCGAGACCGTCTGGTATTCGCTCTACGAATGGGACGGGCTCTCGGAGAGCACCTTCATCGGACTGGACAACTACCGAGACGTCGTCACGAGCGACCCGCTTCGCTCCGCGTACCTGCACGCCTTCGTCCTCATCCTCTTCTACGCGGTCATCCCCGTGTGCCTCGCGCTCGTGCTCGTGGCCGCGATCTCGCGTGCGCGGGTTCGCGGCCAGGCCGGGTTCCGGACGATCCTCTTTCTGCCGCAGGTGATCCCGATGGTCGTCGTCGCCGTGATCTGGCGGATGATCTACGCGCCGAGCGACGGATCGTTGAACGAGCTCCTCGGCGCGATCGGACTCGACTCGCTCCAGCGGGCGTGGCTCGGCGATTTCACGCTCGCCCTCCCCGCCGTCGGCGTCGTCGGGACGTGGGTCATGTCCGGGCTCGCGCTCGTCCTCTTCATAGCCGGCGTCCAGCGGATACCGCAAAGCCTCTACGACGCCGCGCGCGTGGACGGGGCCGGGCCGGTGCGCGAGTTCTTCGCCGTCACGCTCCCCAACCTCCGCGGGGAGATCGCGGTCGCGCTCACGCTCATGACGATCGCCGCCCTTCGGAACTTCGACCTCGTCTACATAACGACGCAGGGCGGCCCCGGGAACTCCACGTCCGTGCCGGCGTTCGAAGTCTACAACCGCGCCTTCCAGACGAGCCGGGTCGGATCGGCCGCCGCGATCGGGTTCACCCTCGCGCTCATGATCTTCGCGATCACGTTCGCGATCACGCGGATCGCGGAGCGGGAGCGGGCATGATCGGTCGGCGCGAGCAGGCCGTCAACTACCTGATCCTCGCGTTCTTCTCGCTCGTCGCCCTCTACCCGGTGGTCGGGATCTTCCTGACCGCGCTCGCTCCGCCCGGCGAGCTCGCTGGGTTCGGAGTGCCTTCGAGCCTGCGCTGGGAGAACTTCCGCGAGGCGTGGTCGCAGGGGCACTTCGGCCAGTACCTGCGCTCGAGCGCCATCGTCACCGTGACCGTCGTCGTCGTGTCGACCTTTCTCTCGATCCTCTCTGGATACGCGTTCGGACTCATGCGTTTCCGCGGGTCGAAGGCGCTCTTCTACCTTTTCCTGATCGGCCTCATGGTGCCGCTCGAGGCCCTCGTCGTGCCGCTCTACTTCGGCCTTCGCGACGCCGAGCTCACGGACACGTACTGGGCCCTCATTTTCCCGCAGATCGGGCTCTCGGTCGCGTTCGGCACCTTTTGGATGCGCGCGTTCTTCCTCGCGACGCCGCGCTCGCTCGTCGAGGCGGCGCGGATCGACGGCGCGTCGAGCTGGACGACGCTCTGGCGCGTCCTCGTCCCGTTCGGACGGCCCGCGATCCTCACGCTCATGGTGCTCGTCTTCATGTGGACGTGGAACGAATTCCTGCTCGCCTTGGTCATGGTCTCGAGCGAGAACCTCCGCACGGCGCCGCTCGGGCTCGCCTTCTTCCAGGGCCAGCACTCGTCGGATCTCAACCTCCTCGCCGCCGGGGCCGTGATCGTCGCCACGCCCGTCGTCCTCGTCTACGTCGTGCTCCAGCGCCACTTCATTCGCGGCATGCTAAGCGGGGCGGTGAAGGGGTAAGGACGCGGATGGCCGCGGTGACGTACGACCGAGCGACGCGGCGTTTCGGCGACACGGTCGCCGTGTCGGAGCTCTCGCTCGAGATCGAGGACGGCGAGTTCATGGTGCTGGTCGGGCCGTCAGGCTCCGGCAAGACGACCGCGCTTCGGCTGCTCGCCGGGCTCGAGCCGCTCTCCTCGGGCCACATCCGGATCGGCGATCGCGTCGTCGACGGGATGGCGCCGCGCGAGCGCGACATCGCGATGGTCTTCCAGGACTACGCGCTGTATCCGCAGATGACGGTCTTCGACAACCTCGCCTTCGGGCTGCGGCGCCGCAAGACGCCCAAGGACGAGATCGCCACGCGCGTGCGGCGGGCGGCCGAGTTCCTCGACATCACCCAGTACCTGGACCGCAAGCCGGGGCAGCTGTCCGGCGGGCAGGCGCAACGGGTCGCGCTCGGGCGGGCGCTCGTGCGCCAGCCGCAGGTGTTCCTCATGGACGAGCCGCTGTCGAACCTCGACGCCAAGCTGCGCACGCAGACCCGCGGGGAGATCAAGCGCCTGCAGCAGGAGGTGCGCACGACGACGGTCTACGTCACGCACGACCAGGTCGAGGCTATGACGATGGGCGACCGCATCGCGGTCATGAACCACGGCCGGCTGGAGCAGTGCGGCACGCCGGAGGAGCTCTACGAGCTTCCCGCGAACCGCTTCGTCGGCGGCTTCATCGGCTCGCCGGCGATGACGTTCTTCACCGCCGCGGCGACCGCCGAGGGCGGCCAGACC
>JALZFU010000083.1 GCA_030861385.1 Actinomycetota bacterium | reverse complement strand
CACCGGCGAGGGCGATGCCGTCCTCCTCTGGCGAAACGAGCACTCGGAGGCATGGCTCAACACGTGGTGGGAGCCGCGGGATACTGGGTTCCACGACCACGACGGCTCGTGTGTGGGCGTCTACGTCGTGGAGGGTCGCGTCCGGAACGAGGCGCTCGTCGTCTCCGGCCCGCGCCACGTCCGGGAGTATTCGGCCGGAGAGGCCTTCTCCTTCCCGGGCACCGGAATCCATCGCATGGAGCATGAGCGAGGCGCGGTGACGATCCACGTCTACTCGCCGCCGATTCGGGCGATCGGCCATTTCGACGTCGAGGACGGCGAGCTCCGCCGGCGGGCGGGCTCGCCGGACGAGGGCTCGCCGCCAAGCCCCGGGCTCACGGAGACGCTCGCCCGCTAGCGTCCCTCGCCCGTCGTTGAACGGCGAGGTGGGCGGTGGTAGCGTCGCGCGGTGTTCGACTTCGCTTCGCTCGACGTCGCGATCGGGCTCATCTTCCTCTTCTTCATCCTCAGCCTGATCTGCTCGGCGATCAACGAGTTCGTCGCCTCGATGCTTCGTTGGCGTGCCGCCTTCCTCCGCGAGGGGATCGAGAACCTGCTGAGCGGAACGGACGACCGCGGTAAGGGCGGCGAGCTCGCCGAGCAGATCTACCACCACCCGCTGATCCAGGGCCTCGTGAAGCCGGGCTGGGCGAAGCGGCGCCGGTGGCCGTCGTACATCCCCTCGCGCACGTTCGTCGCCGCCCTCCTCGGCGACGGCGCCGAAGGTGGGGCCCCGCAAACGGCTGCGGCGATGCTGGACGCGATCAACCGGATCCCGAGCGCCGAGGTGCGAAGGGCGATGATCGCGCTCCTCAATCGGTCGCAGGGCGACCTGGCGCTCTTCCAGGCGCGCGCCGAGGAGTGGTACGACGACGCGATGGAGCGCGTCTCTGGCTGGTACCGGCGGCGCATCCAGATCGCCCTGACGATCATCGCGGCCGCGCTCGCGCTCGCGCTGAACGTCGACACGATCCAGATCGCGCGCCACCTCTGGTCGGACGAGGCGGTGCGGAAGACGGTCGTCGCGAGCGCGGGCGCCGAGGCCCGGGTGCGGCGGGAGCCGCCGAACATCAACGAGGTCGCGAAGACGGTCGACGAGCTCGAGGAGCTCGAGATACCGATGGGCTGGAGCCTCGCGGACGACCCGACCCCGGAGACGCCGAACCCGCGCCGGCTCGTCTACCCGTGGGACGACTGGAGCTGGTTCTTCGGAAAGGTCCTCGGACTCGTCCTGACGGTCGCCGCGCTGACGCTCGGCGCTCCCTTCTGGTTCGACGTCCTCAGCAAGGTCGCGCGCCTGCGCGCGACCGGCGCTCCGCCGCCGACGACGGACGCTGTTCGGAAGGGCGAGGGCGAGGAGAAACGGGCGGGGCCGACGGCGACGGCGGCCCCCGAAGAGCCGCACGACTGAGCGAGCGAGGATCCGGCGACGACCGCCGCGCCCGTCCCGCTCCCGCGAGCGCTGTCAGGCGAGCGCCTCTGCCGCCTGGACGAGCTCGTCCATGTCCGGCACCTCGCCCGTCCCGTAGGTCCGCGACCACCGGACGACGCGCTCGCCGTCGATCAGGAACGCGGAGCGCTCGGCGACGTCGCGCAGGCCGCGATACTCGTGCGCGACCGCGAAGTGCTGCACGGCGTCGCCGTTCCAGTCCGAGAGAAGGGGGACGTCGAGATCGAGCGCCTCGCGCCAGGCGACGTGCGACCACGGGCTGTCGCGCGAGACGCCGAAGGGCGAGACACGGAGGCCCTCGAGCTCGGCCCTCCTGTCACGCAGGAGGAGCATCTCGTCCGTTCAGGTCGCCGACCAGTCGAAGAGGTAGAAGAGGAGCAGAATCGCCTCGCCGGGCGACGCGAGGTCGTGCAGAGGGACGCGCTCGTTCGGCGCGAGCCAGACGCTGACGTCCGGGGCCGGTTCCCCGGCGGTGATCACGCCGCGACGGACGCGATCTCGACGCGTTCGGTGACGTCCGCGATCTCTCGCACGACCTCGGTCACGTCCCGGTTCGCGTTGAAGACGCGCCGCTGCCGGTCGGCGCCGTTCCCCTTCGCGAGCATCTCGCGAACATGCTCGAGCTCGCGATCAGACCCGAGCTCGCGCGCGTGCGGTTCGATCTCGCGAAGCGCTCGGCGGATCAGCTGCGCGACCGGCACCCGGTTGCGCCGTCCCGTCACCAAGTCCATGACCGGCGCCTCCAGGCCGTAGCGGCCGGCCAGCCACTTGTTCTCCGTGACGAGCATCCGGTGGAACGACGGGAGCTCGTGGCCGGCGTCGAAGCGGTCGGAGTAGTGCTTGACGAGCGACTGGATGTAGGCGGCGATTGCGACCGCGTCCTCGACGCGCGTGACCGCGTCCATGACGCGCACCTCGATCGTCCCCCACTTGGGATGTGGCCGGATGTCCCACCAGATGTGCGTGTAGTCGGCGATGCACCCCGTCTTCTCGAGCTGGCCGACGACCTCCGCGTACTCGGCGTAGTCGCGAAACCGCGGCGGCACGCCCGAGCGCGGAAAGGCGGCGAAGACCATCTGGCGGGTCGACGCGAGCCCGGTGAGCTCGCCGCGCCAAAACGGGGAGTTGGCCGAGAGGGCCAGGAGGTCGCCGAGGTGGACGAGGAGCGCGTTCAGGAGCTTGATCGCCTTCTCGGGATCGTCGACCGCGACGTGGACGTGCATGCCGAAGATGAGCTCGCGGCGCGCGACGTACTGGAGCTGGTCGACGAGCGCCCGGTAGCGGTCTCGCGCCGTGATCCGCTGTCGCTCGAAGAGGCTGAAGGGATGCGTTCCCGCCGATCCGACCCGGCAGTTCTCGCGCCGCCCGAGCTCGGTGACGTAGGCGCGGAGCTTTCGGAGCTCGGCATCGGCGTCGGACGCGTTATGGCAGACCGGCGTCGAGATCTCGAGCACCGACTGCATGAGCTCGGGCGCGATCCGGGCGACGAACTCCTCCTCGCGGACCTGGCTGAGAACGGTGTCGATGTGCTGGACGAGGTCGAGCGTGTCGGGGTCGAGGAGCATGTACTCCTCCTCGACGCCGAGCGTGAACGGGTCGCTCCGGCCGTACTTGTGCTCGAGGACGCTTCCGCCCGCGGCGAAGCTTCCGGCCGTGATCGACGGCGGATAGAGCTGCTGCATGGGCGGAATCTACCCCGTTGCGGCCTCGGAAGGATCGGCGGAACGTCGACATCGTTGGCGGGCGGCGCGCGCCGACGCTTCGCCGCGTCCCGGCGCGCCCTCTCTAGTCGATCTCGATCCGGTTGAAGATCAGGACCTTTCGCTGGAGGTCGAAGTGCGCCGCCTTCGCCCTGCGAAGGAGGCGGAGGAGGACTTCCGCGTCGTCCGCGGTCGGCCGGATGACGTACTCGTCGGCGCCCTCGTCCAGGATGAGCTGGAAGGTGAACGCACCGGGCGCGCCGCGCTCCTGCTCCGTCCACGAGGCCTGGACGTGGGTGACCTGCCGAACCTGGATCTGGTCCTCGGTGCGCTGCTCGTTCACGTGCCGTCTCCTTTCGTCGTCGTAACCGCCTCCGCCTCGATCTCGACGAGCCAGCGCGGGTCGACGAGGCCGCCTGCGATGACCGTGGTGTTCGCCGGGCGGATCTCGCGGAAGGCCTCGCCGTGCGCGCGGCCGAACTCGTCGAAGTCGGCGCCCGGCGTCAGGTACACCCGCGTCCGGACGACGTCGCGAAGCGACGCGCCCGCCTCGGCGAGGGCGCGCTCGATGATCTCGAGGCACCGCTTTGTCTGCCCGTACGTGTCGGAAGGCGGATCGCCGCCGTCCGGCATGACGGGAGCGCACCCGGCGACGAAGATCCGATCCCCGGCCACGACGGCGCGCGAGTAGCCCACGACCGGCTCGTACGGCGATCCGGAAGAGATCAGGCGGCGGTCCATCGGCGCACTAGTATCGCGCTCTTGCTTGCCTCGATCGAGGAGTGGGGCGCCGAGCACGCGGCCGCCGGCGTTGTCGCTCCCGGCGGGGTCGTCTCGAGGTACGGAAACGAGGAGTACGTCTTCCGCTGGGCCTCGGTCACGAAGCTCGTGACCGCGACCGCGGTCCTCGTCGGCGCGGAAGAGGGGATCCTCGACCTCGACGAGCCCGCCGGCCCGCCGGGCTCGACCGTCCGACACCTCCTCGCCCATGCGTCCGGGCTCCCCTTCGAGGGCGACCAGCCGATCGCACGGGCCGGTCGCCGGCGGATCTACTCGAATGCCGGCTACGACGAGCTCGGACGCCTCGTCGCCGACCGCGCCGGGATGCCGTTTGCCGACTACCTTGCCGCCGCGGTCTTCCGCCCGCTCGCGATGGCGAGCTCTCGCCTCGACGGGTCTCCGGGCTCTCAGGGCCACGGGCCGATTTCCGACCTCCTCCGGTTCGCGCAGGAGCTCCTTGCGCCCTCGCTCGTCGCCCCGGAGACGTTCGCCGAGGCGACGAGCGTTCAGTTTCCGGGCCTCGCCGGCGTACTCCCCGGGGTTGGGCGCTACGACCCGAACGACTGGGGCCTCGGCTTCGAGCTTCGCAACGGGAAGTCGCCGCACTGGACGGGGAGCCGGAACTCGCCGCGCACCTTCGGCCATTTCGGCGGGGCGGGCACGTTCGTCTGGGTCGATCCCGACGCCGGCGCCGCCTGCGTCTGCCTGACCGACCGCGAGTTCGGCGACTGGGCGCTCGCGGCGTGGCCGAAGCTCTCGGACGAGGTCCTCGACGAGGCCGGCGGTTAGCCGGAAAGGTTCGCCTCGTCGGGCGATTCCGCGACGAAGAGCGGTCGGACGAGCTCGTCGAACGTCGTCCGGTCGCAGCTCGCGACGGTCGCGGGCGTGATCGCCTCGACCG
>JALZFU010000184.1 GCA_030861385.1 Actinomycetota bacterium | reverse complement strand
ACTGGAACAACGTGAAGCCGTTCCCGCACCCGGAACCGGTCAGCCACGACCTCCTCACGCACCTCGTCAAGGACTGGCAGTACTGCGCGCGCGTGCGCCCGGTCGACCGCGCGTCGACGTCGAGCGGCCCGCTCGTCTTCGGCGACTGGACCTACCTGCCCGCGAACAACACGGCCGCCTTCGAGTGGACGGGCCCGGCGCCGTCCGCGCCGTGCACCGCGCCGTGCTCGCTCGCCGCGTCGAACTACCGGCTCCCGCTGACCGGAACGACGCTCGGCCGGATGCCGCTCTTCACCTGGCAGGCGATCCCCGGCGCCGAGAGCTACTACGTCCTCGTCTCCAAGGACGCGTCCTTCACGAACCTCGTCGACTACGCGTACACCCGCATCCCGGCGTACGCGCCGCGCACGCTCCGCACGACGAAGGGCTATCCCGACGAGCTCACCCTCTACTACTGGGCCGTCCTCCCTGCGGACGACCCGAACGGCAACGCGGTGTCCGCGAACCCGCTCGACAGCTTCCCGCCGAGCTTTCAGAAGCGATCGAAGCCTCCGACCCTCGTGACGCCGGCCGCGGCCGCCGTCCTGACCGGGCCGACGACGTTCCGCTGGACGCCCGCCGAGGGCGCGCGGCGCTACCGCCTCGAGGTGTCGCAGGATCGGAGCTTCGCGAACCTGATCGACGACACGTTCGTCCTCACCGACTCGACCGCTTACACGAGCAACACGACGTACCCGGCCGACACCGTCCTCTACTGGCGCGTCCGCGCGGACGCCGAGGACGCGGCGAGCCACGTCGGCCTGACCTGGTCCGCGACCGGCACGTTCACGAAGCGACTGCCCACTCCCGTCCCGAACCCCGAGCCCTCGGCCGGGAACTTCGTCCCCACGTGGACGTGGGGCCCGGTTCCGCGCGCGGTCTCGTACGACGTCCATCTCCAGTACCCCGACGGCACGTCACAGGATTTCACCGATCTCCGAAGCGCCGCCGTCACCCCGACGCTCATGGCCGGACCGGGCGTCTGGCAGTGGCAGGTTCGGGCGAACTTCCCACGCGCGAACGGGAGCGTCGTCCACGGGCCCTACTCCCGGCTCGTCTCCTTCACCCGCACGATGCGCGAGCCGTCGGGCCCGGCCACCGACGCCGGCCGGAGCCACGTCCAGATGACGTGGAACCCGGCACCGGAAGCGAAGGAGTACCGGACCCAGATCGCGGCCGACCCCGCCTTCGCGACGATCGTCGAGACCGCCAAGACCGAGAACACGAACTTCGCGCCGCGGCTCACCGCGCCGCGGTACCAAAACGGCGGGACGTTCTACTGGCGGGTGGCGAAGGTCGACGAGCGAAACAACGTCGGCGACTTCACGGCGCCGCAGACGTTCACGCTCGCCGGGCAAAGCGCGCCCACGGGGACGGGGACGACCGAGCGGCTCGTCCTCAGGGCGACCGGGCGGATCATCCTGCGCCGTCGTGTCCGCCTCGTCGCGACCGTCCGAACGGCCGCGGGCAGGCCGGTCCAGGGGGCGAGGGTCCGCGTCTCGGGAGCGGGAATCCGCGTGCGGCCGAAGCTCACGACGGCGGCCGGACGGGCGATCTTCCGCGTGCGGGCGACGAGGCGCGGGCGCGTGACCGTGACGGCCACCAAGGCCGGGTTCACGTGGGCCACGGTTCGCCTCCGCGTCCGCGTTCGCTAGCGCGTCCGCGCTCGCTCGCGTTTCACGCTTGCCCGCGGGGGAACGAGGCGCGCATGAGCGAGTTCGGCGAGCACGGCCGGACCCCCGACCCGGCGCTCGCGGATGCCGCCCCGAGCGACGACGAGAGCCCTACCCCGGGCGAGTGCGCGCGCGAGGCGGGGACGGAGCCGGCGCGCGGCGAGACGGACTAGCATCGCGAGTCGGATACCGCGCCGAACTGACGGGAGGAGGCGCCGTGGACGACGAGCGGATGCCCGAGGCGTTTCCGACGCGCGGCGGAGTGGAGCCGCGCGAGGGGTCTAGCCGGCGAAGAACTCCGCGATGGCGTGCACGGTCCGGTCGATCTCCTCGTCGCCGTGCGCGAGCGAGACGAACATCGCCTCGAAGGGCGACGGGGCGACGTAGACCCCGCGCGCGAGCAGGTGGCGGAAGAGCGCCGCGTACTGCTCGCTGTCGCTCGCCCGCGCCTCCTCGAGGTTTCGAACCGGGCCGGGGCGGCAGAAGAGGGTCGCCATCGCGCCGACGCGCTGCACGCACGCCTCGGCGCCGACCGCTTCGCGGAGGCCGGCCTCCAGGCGGGCGCCGCGCCGCTCGAGCTCGTCGTAGCGCGCGGGCTCGCGTAGGCGTCGGAGAACGGATGTCCCGGCGGCGGTCGCGAGGGGGTTCCCGGAGAGCGTGCCCGCCTGGTAGACGTCGCCGACGGGCGCGAGGAGGCCCATCAGTTCGGTCGGACCGCCGAACGCGCCGACGGGCATTCCGCCGCCGACGACCTTCCCGAGGATCGTCAGGTCGGCCGCGACGCCGAACCGCTCCTGCGCGCCTCCGCGAGCGACCCGAAAGCCCGTGATCACCTCGTCGAAGACGAGGAGGGCGCCGGTCTCGTCGCAGAGGCGACGTAGCCCGGCCAGGAAGCCCGGCTCGGGCGGGACGACGCCCATGTTCCCCGCGACCGGCTCGACGAGGACGGCCGCGACCTCGCCGGCGCGCTCGACCGACTCGAGGTCGTTGTAGGTGCAGACGATCGTGTCCGCCGTGACCCCGGCCGGGATCCCGGGGGTGGACGGGATTCCGAGCGTCGCGAGACCCGAGCCCGCCTCGGCGAGGAGCGCGTCGACGTGGCCGTGATAGCAGCCCGCGAACTTGACCACGCGATCGCGCCCCGTGGCGGCGCGCGCGAGGCGAAGCGCGCTCATGGCCGCCTCGGTTCCCGAGGAGACGAGCCGCACCTGCTCGATCGACGGGAAGGCGTCGACGATCTCTTCGGCGAGCTCGACCTCGCCGAGCGTCGCGGCGCCGAAGCTCGTCCCGGCCCGCGCAGCCGCGGTGAGCGCCTCGACCGTCTCGGGATCCGCATGCCCGAAGAGGAGCGGCCCCCAGGAGAGGACCCAGTCGACGTATCGGTTCCCGTCGACGTCCTCGAGGTAGGCCCCGTCGCCCCGGCGAACGACGAGCGGCACGTCGACCCCGACCGCCCGCATGGCGCGGACCGGCGAGTTGACGCCTCCGGGGATGAGCGCGAGCGCCCGTCGGAAGACGTCCGACGCGGTGCCCGGGCGTGCTGAAGCCGTCAGGCGCGCTCCTCGTCGAGGGCGAAGAGCGAACGGAGCGCGTCGGCGTGCGCCGGGCCGCCCTCCTTGACGCGGACGGTGGGATCGTGCAGGAGCTTCGCCACGATCTGCGCGGTGAGCGCCTCGACGTCGCGCCGCTCCCTCTCGGAGAGGCGGCCGAGCCGCGCGCTCGCACGTTCGAGCTCTCGCGCCCGAATCGCCTCGGCACGGCGGTGGAGCGCGGCGACGACCGGAACGACGTCGAGCGCGGCAAGCCACGCGGCGAACTTGCGCGCTTCCTCTGCGACGATCTCCTCGGCGCGGGCGGACGCCTCGTCGTGCTGCGTCCGCGCGTCGAGTGCGACCGACCCGAGCGCGTCGAGGTCGTAGAGCACGCAGCCGTCGAGCTCGGCGATCGCGGGGTCGAGGTCTCGGGGGACGGCGATATCGACGAGAAGGAGAGGACGAGCCTTTCGCGCGCCGATGGCGCGCGCGACGTCGGCCGCCTGGAGGATCGTCTGCGGGCAGCGGGTCGAGCTCAGGACGACGTCGGCCCGCTCGAGCTCCTCGCCGATCCGCTCGAAGGCGACCGCCTCACCGCCGAAGCGGCGGGCGAGCTCCTCGGCACGCTCGATCCGATGATTCGCGACGAACACCCGCTCGGCCCCGCGGGCGAGGAAGCTCGTCGCGGCGAGCTCGCCCATCTTCCCCGCGCCGATGACGAGCACGCGCCGGCGCGCGAGCGTCCCGACGACACGCTCGGCGAGCTC
>JALZFU010000176.1 GCA_030861385.1 Actinomycetota bacterium | reverse complement strand
TCGAAGCACCGTGCCTGCAACGACCTCGCTCACGGCGTTCGGCCCTGCGGGCGAGAGCTCGTCGATCCCGCCGGCTCCGTGGACGACGAATGCGCGCCGCGCGCCGAGCCGCGCGAGCACGTCCGCGATCGTCGCGACGAGCTCCGGGGCATAGACGCCGACGACCTGCGCACGCGCGCCGGCCGGATTCGTGAGCGGGCCGAGGACGTTGAAGACCGTACGCGCGCCGAGCTCCTTCCGCACCGGAGCCGCATGCCGCATCGCGGGATGGTGCGACGGGGCGAAGAGGAAGCCGAACCCGAGCTCGTCGATCGACTGCTCGATGCGCGCGGCCGGCAGTTCGAGCTCAAAGCCGAGAGCCTCGAGGACGTCGGCGGAGCCCGAAGCCGACGAGACGGCGCGGTTCCCGTGCTTCGCGACGCCCGCTCCGGCCGCCGCAGCGACGAGCGCGGCCGCCGTCGAGATGTTGAACGTGCGGGCGCCGTCGCCGCCCGTCCCCGCCGTGTCGACGAGGTCGTCGCGGCTTGGGCGAACGGCGAGGACGTGCTCGCGCATCGCCTCGGCGCAGCCGGCGATCTCGTCCGCCGTCTCGCCCTTGAGCCGAAGCGCTACGAGAAAGCCGCCGATCTGCGCCGGCGTCGCCTCGCCTCGCATGACGCCTGCCATCACCTCGCGCGCCTCCGACTGGGAGAGGTTCTTGCCGTCGAGAAGCCGGGCGAGCGCCTGCTGGATCACCGGACGCCCTCGAGGAAGTTGCGGACGATGTCGCGCCCGCGCGGGGTCAGCACCGACTCAGGGTGGAACTGGATGCCGTCGACGGGGAGCGTGCGATGGCGAACTCCCATCACCTCGCCGTCCGGCGTGCTCGCGCTCACCTCGAGGCAGTCGGGGACGCGCGTCGCGGCGAGCGAGTGGTAGCGACCCGCGGCGAGGGGGTCGGGAAGCCCGGCGAAGAGGCCCCGGCCGTCGTGCGCGACGGCGGTCGCCTTCCCGTGGACGAGCGCGCGCGCGTAGCCGATCTCCCCGCCGAAGGCTTCAACGATCGCCTGGTGGCCGAGACAGACGCCGAGGGTCGGGACCCGCGGGGCGAGACGCCGGAGGATCTCGAGGGTCGCGCCGGCATCACGAGGGCGGCCGGGGCCGGGGGAGATGGCGAGGTGCGTCGGTGCGAGGAGCTCCGCCTCCTCGACGTCGATCTCGTCGTTTCGGACGACGTGGACGTCGGCGCCTTCCTCGGCGAGCAGGTGCGCGAGGTTGTAGGTGAAGGAGTCGTAGTTGTCGACCAAGAGGAGCACTACATCCTCTCCTCTGCGACGTCGATCGCCGCCTCGAGCGCGGCGAGTTTTCGAAGGCACTCTTCGTGCTCGGCGGCGGGGTCGGAGTCGGCGACGATCCCTGCCCCCGCCTGGAGGCGGGCGACGCCGTCCGCGAGGACGATCGTCCGGATGGCGATGCACGTGTCGAGGGCACCGCCGGGGAGCGCGTAGCCGACCGCGCCGGCGTAGGGGCCGCGCCGATAGCCCTCGAGCTCGGAGATGATCTGCATCGCGCGCACCTTCGGCGCCCCTGACACCGTCCCCGCGGGGAAGCACGCGCGCAGGAGGTCGAACGGCGAGCGGCCCGGGAGGAGCTCGCCGGCGACCTCGGAGACGAGGTGCGTGACATGCGAGTAGCGCTCTGGCTCGAGGAAGCGCTCGACGCGGACCGTTCCGGGGCGGCAGATGCGCGAGAGGTCGTTCCGGCCGAGGTCAACGAGCATGACGTGCTCCGCGCGGTCCTTCTCGGACGCATTGAGCCGCTCTGCGTCTCCCTCGCCCGCCGCAGTCGTGCCTGCGATCGGGTTGACGCTCGCGCGCGAACCCTCGAGCTTCACGAGCGTCTCGGGCGAGGAGCCGACGAGCGCGAGCCCGTGGAGCTCGAGCAGGAACAGGTACGGGGACGGGTTGACCCTCCGGAGCGCGCGGTAGAGGGCGAGCGACGTCGCCGACGTCGGCCGCTCCGCGCGCTGGGAGAGAACGATCTGGAACGCCTCGCCCTCGCGGATCCGCTCCTTCGCCGCCTCCACGGAGCGAACGTAACCGATGCGCCCGGGGATCCTCGTCGTCGGCCCCGGGGCCGCTCCGGCTCCTGCGCCGACGCCCGGATGCGCCGACGTGAGGCGTGCTTCGACTTCGTCCGGATCGCCCGCGAGGACCTGCGCGCTCGCCATCACGTGATCGAAGCGGACGAGCGTGTCGGCGACCACGAAGCGAGTTTCGGGGAGCCCCGGCCCCGCCTCGGGTAACGGCACCGTCGGCTCGAGCGAGGCGACATGCTCGTAGCCGACGTACCCGACGACGGGGCGACCGGCTGCGAGCTGGCGCTCGGCCTCGTCGAAGGCGACGAGGCGGGAGCCCGATCCGACCAGGCTGTAGCGGCCGAGTCGTCCCCTTTCGACCGACTCGAGCAGAAAGCTGCCGCCGCCCGCCTGCCGAAGCCGGAGATATGCCCCGAGCGGGGTGACGAGGTCGGTCGGTATGTCGGTCGCGATTGCCATGCGAAGACGAAAAAGACCCTTGCGGGTCTCGGGGAGCGAAACGGGTTTTCGTCGTCTCGGGTCAGCCCGAGGCGAAGCTCCCGCTCCGCTCGCGGCGCCAGGCCCACCAGGTGCGGACGGGAGTCGTCATCGGACGCAGCCTAGGCCAGCCGAGAGCCACGGTCAAGCGGTCCTGGTCGGCGCTCCCGTGAGCCGCTACTCCGGCCGGCGAGCCCCCGTCTCGCTCGTCGACGCCTTCCTCTCCTCGACGACGAGCTCGCCGACGACGAGTCGATCGACGCGGAGCTCCTCGACTTCGAGCTCGTCCACCTCGAGTTCCTCGACCTCGAGTTCCTCGACCTCGAGCTCGCCGATCGCGGCCCGACGGATCCGGAGACGGGCGATCGCGAGCGCGCCGATCGCGCTTGCGGCAGCGGCGAGCCCCGCGAGGGCGACACCGCCCACGGCTTGCCCGGCGAGCAACTTCCTGCCGGGACGCGGAAGGAGATCCATCGCGGGAGCGTAGCGAGTGCGCGGGCCGAGCTCGCGGTTGACATCGCCGAACGACGCCCGGAGACTCGCACGCGAAGGACGAGAATGCGATTGTCGACGGAAGGCCTCGCACGCTCATGCAGCCGCCACCCCTGGCGCACGATCGGCGTCTGGGTCGTCGTCCTCGTGCTGTCGTTCGGCACCGTCGCGACGCTCCTCGGGGGGGTCCTCACGGGTGAGGGCGACGTGACGAGCGAAACGGAGTCGAAACGGGCGAACGAGCTCCTCTTCGAGCGGTTTCCGCACGACCAGGCGGCGATGGACGAGGAGATCAGCGAGGTCGTCGTGATCAGGACGGATGAGGGCCGCGTCGAGAGCGACGCCGTTCGCGGGCGAGTCCGGGCGTTCGCACGGGCGCTCCGACGGGCGGGGGCGACGAACGTGGTGACGGTCGAGGAAGACGCCGACCTCGTTTCGTCCGACGGCGACGCGACCGCCGTCCTCGTCGGCCTCGGCGGCGC